>JAAYUY010000181.1 GCA_012517435.1 Sphingobacteriales bacterium
AAAAACGATCATGCAGCCGATTCGCAGGCTTTGCTTCACCTCAAAAAACATTATTGCGATCAAAAGAAATGTTTATCATGCTCCATCGGAACCAGCCTCATGCAGAGAGCATGAAAACTGAAGTATGACATTACAGGGATTAGCTGAAAATCTATTTCTCAAGAAACTTCTTATAACCGAGTTGCTGAAGCTCCTGTGATTTCTGATTGACTTTTGTTTCCTGATTCTTTTTAAATGAAATAAGTTTTTCAAGCAGTTTTTCATCCGATACAGCCAGGATCTGAACAGCCAGCAGCCCTGCATTTCTGGCACCATTGATCGCGACAGTGGCAACGGGAACTCCCGGAGGCATCATCACGGTGGAATAGAGTGAATCGACCCCATTGAGTGCACCGCCAGCCAAAGGTACGCCAATGACCGGCAAAGGGGTATGTGCAGCAATTGAACCGGCCAGATGAGCCGCCAGTCCGGCTCCTGCAATGATAACCTTTATTCCCTTCAGATGTGCGTTAGCCGAAAACTCCATGGCTCTTTGGGGTGTACGATGTGCCGATACAATATCAATCAGATACGGAATATCAAATTCTTCCATGACCCTGGCAGCTTCCTGCATCACTTTTAAATCGGAATCACTGCCCATCAGTATGGCAACTTGTGGATTTCTATCTATCATTTTATCAATAACTTATAATTAAACTGCGAATTGTTTTCCTCATCAATTAATCTCAGAAAATACACTCCTTCAGTCAGTCCCTTCACATCAATCATCTGCTGCTCTATCCTGCCCTGATGTTGTATTTTCCCCTGAATATCATAGATATAAAATCTGTAAATAGCATCCGGTTTTCCTGATATATACACTCTGTTACTTGCCGGATTCGGATAAATCAAAGGCTTTTCTGTTATTTGGGAAGTATGTTTAATATTCCCTATCGGATTTTCTGCAAAGACCGGCCTGATCATGAGTGCTCCGTACAAGGAAGAGGAAGGCTTCCATTGGTTGTTGACATAATAAAACACATTGGGATTGGGAACATTGGGGAAGGTATCTTCATTCAGCCGGTAATAATTCATATCAACCCCGATATTCATGTAAAACTCTGAGTTTTGTTCCCATCCGATATAGACAGAATTTTTGACCGAAAGAGCAGAATCAAACACAAATAAATGAAAATCATTAGGTTCATCAGCTGTAATGACCGGGACTCTTGCCTGATAACTGACCGGAACAGTATTGTAGTCGCCTTTATCCCAGACCAGAATATTAAAAGCAGTATTTCCTACATATTCCTTTGCCCGGTTAAAATAGATATAAACTCCTCTTAACGAGTCATTTGAGGATATAAATGGGGCAATTTTAAAGTAATTTGCCACTTTTGCATATTTTGTTCCTGAAATGCCATAACCCATCTCAGCAGAGCCGTCATCATAAGCGTAATAATTGACAAACTCATTGTAAGTAAAAACTTCATTGTTGGTTATCCTGTTGTCGGTCTGTTTATTTCTCAAAACCGATTTAAGCCTGACGGTATCGGCTGTAACAATGCTGCCAAGATTTAAACTGTCGGGTAAATTAAAAGCCACTGTCAGACTCGTGTCTTTCCGGTAAAATACTTTATCGGTTCCGGTAGCAAGTATCAGGCTGGTGTCGGCCATATCGTAAATATTCAGCCTGCCCATCAGATTCATGGGTTTATTCCAGAAATTATGAACATCGATTTTCATGGTCTGCCGGAGCATACTCTTATTCCCCTTAAAATGCATCCATGGCATCGAGGTATAGTTTTTCAGAATACTGACAGGTCTTTGGGTAATGGCCACATCTTTGTAAAAGGTATCGGCTCTGCTCCTGTTCCTGTTCAGATAAACATAGGTAACATGCCAATGGTCGAGGTTGCCGGAGAGATTTGCATAATTTTTAAACCTGAACTGAAAGGCATCATGATAGAAATTGGCAATGGTGTCTGTAATCTGTGAAGTATCAATTAAATAATGTTTTACCGGAACGATTACCTGACGAAAATCCTTACGGGGACTTCCTTTCACACTCCAAACCCTCACCCATGCATTTGAATCCCAAAGGGTTCCGTTCCAGTATCTGGAAGGTTTGAATTCAAGTACCAGAGAATCATAACTTTCAGGTTCATCGCCCAATCCTTTAGGCTGAAAAAAGAAGCTGAGATAAATGGAATCTGATTCACTGAATGGCGATAAATCAATATAGGTGCTGGTCAGCTTGTCGGCAATGTTGCCTTTTGAATTGGGAGCTACCGGATTGTAAGGGTTTCCGAATTCATTCAGTCCGTCAAATGTAGCCACATGATAAGTCGGTGAACGGTAAGCCAGCGTACTGTTAATAAACACAAACCTGTCGAGCCAGAGGCTATCGTTCGGATAGGGACTACTGCCTGAAAAATCGTCAAAGAAGGCTGTATTGATTAACCTGATGGTATCGGCTGAGCGTTTATTTCTGTACACATCAGGTTTTATTTTCTGCAAAACAACATTTTCGTTCAGCGGAGTTACCAACTCCTGAGAAAAAAGACTTACATGACCAAGCAGTAAAAAGAAGGATATTAACGAAATAACTTTTTTCATCATTAAATTGTTTGAAATTACTTTGGTTCAGGTTGAGGCAGTTTGTCCGGAGGCGAAAGCCAGATATCAACTGCATCTCCCTGAGGAAGCATAACGTCAGAAGGTTCAGGATATTGTTTATACACAACACAGACGGAAGTATCCTTCACAGGCTGGCTGAGAATCACTGCTCCTACATTCAACCCGATTCCGGAAAGGGCAAACACTGCTTCATCATAGGTCAGACCTCTCACGTCAATAACAGCTACTTTTTCGGAAGACAATCCATCTCCGAGTACCAGGTCAATTTTCGAACCTTTGCTGACATAATCTCCGGGATTTAAAATACGGCCATCTTTTTTTACCTTTAATACAAGGTTTTTCCCAATATCAGGCACATATTCAAGTTCGCCAAGCTTCAGTCCGTAACTCTGAAGAATACTGACTGCCTGCCGGAGTGTTACATCAATAATATCAGGGAGTTTTACCCGTGGAGGAGTATCGGAACATATTGTCAGGTATATTTTACGCTTTCTTTTAACTTTGCTGAAGGGTTTTGGGTTTTGTTCCACAACCGTAAAATAACGTGCATCCGGAACATACACTGAATCAATAACTTCATAGCGAAGGTTCTTTTCCTTGCATATTTTTTCAACCTCTTCAATGGTTGACCCCTTGAAATCAGGTACGCTAAGCGATTCACCATGATGGGTGTAAACCTTCAGAAACTTCAGCCCGGCAAATATCAAAACCGAAAAGACTATGATAAAAACCAACAGGTTCCGGAGAAAAATTTTGCTTTTGAGAAAGTCAATAATGAGCATTTATCGTATTTTTGCTGAAATTTATAAGCTGTTATCCGGACGCAAAATTAACAAAACCTAATCATTGGAATTAAGAATTATTTTAACTAATTATTGACTAATATGAAGATTGATAATCCAAGCCTTGAATTTCTGCATAACGAGCATACCCGATGGCTCGAAGAGATAAAATTCTGGAATAACGAAATCAGGTTTCTGAAAAAAATACTCTCAAATATTATCCAGAAAAACAAGGAAGAAAGCCTGAATACCAAAGCTACCAAATATTTAAACCACCTTGAACACAATTCACGTTTTCTCAGGGGAATTACCGAAACCATCCATGCACATGAATCATTCCTGAAACACACCTCAGAACTTAACCTGCCTCCGGTTGAGCCTGATGAGGATGATGAATCTTTCATCGCCTCTGAGGAAGATTTTGAGATCATGACCGATCATGACAAAACCCGTCAGCATCTGGCTGATTTCAGAAAAAGATATCAGAGGTTAAAAAACAAGATTTATTCTCTTCACGAAAAATTCAACAAAAACAGCTGATTAACCTTTCATCAGAATAATTCTCTTTCATCATACTCTCCGGCCGGGCAATTTTTAAGTATAGGAGATTTCATCTAAATTTGAATAAAATTTAAACCATGCCGAAAAAAGTAAATACCCTGAAAAAGGTTCCGTCTGGAAAAGCTGTGGCTGAAAAAAAAGCGGAAACAAAAACTTTATCTGCTTACATAGAAAACGCATCCATTTCATGGATCATTGCCGGTTTATATTTTTTTATTATGTTGATAATCAGTTTCTCACAACATAAAATCGGTGATTATGGCATTGAAACTGATTTTTTCTGGTCGTATGTGCCGCAAGCCGATAAATTCCTGCATGGCAGCATTGAAATTGATAAATACAGAGGGCCTTTATACCCTATCGTTCTGGGCATTTTCAAGCTTTTTACCGGAAATTATTTTTCGGCAGGCATGCTGCTGGCTATACTCTCCGCTTCTCTTGTCCTCTTTTTTGTCCATCGTCTTTTGTATAATCTTTTCAATCCTCTTGTAGCACTGATTACCACCTGCCTCGTGGCTGTCAACACTACTTTTAACCTCTATACTTACAGTGCCGGCACTGATATGTTTTTCAACTGTCTTGTTTCTGCCGGTATTTTCTTCCTGCTTGCACATAAAGAATTCAAAATCAGCCACCTGATATTTGCTTCCCTTTTTGCCGGCCTGGCCTACCTGACCCGATACAATGGCATATTCCTCTTTCTGACCATTCTTGCCGGACTTCTGCTGATTAATATTTACCGCCTCGACCGGGGGAAAAGGCTTATCAACTCACTGATTTTCATTGTTATCTTCATTGCTGTCATTGCACCATGGGGTATTTATACACATCAGAAAAAAGGAAAAGCTTTCTGGAACCAGAACTACCAGAATGTAGCTTATGAATACCTTGCAAAAGACAAGATGGGTTGGGATGAATTCTGGTATAAGGGAAACCGTGAAAAATACACTTCTCTTACCCAGGTCATCTTTAAAGAGCCGAAAGCCTTTTTCAGCAAAGCGTTCAGCAATGCCTTCGAACATCTCAGCCGCGACTTGTCGAGCCTGATTGGCTGGCATATTTCCATCTTTTCACTTTTCGGGCTGCTGCTGTTGTTTACCAAACCTCCCGATAAACGCCAGTGGACTTATTATCTGGCCAATTTGCTCTTTTTCGGAGTATTGATTCTCGTCTTTTACAGCGAAAGGTTTTCTTTGTTTTTAATCCCGTTTTATACAGTTTTCGGAGTTAATGCCATTTTTACCGAAAATAAATACCTGAAAAAAGCCATCACCGGATCTGCTGTTCTGACTTATGGAATCGCTTTGCTGCTGATTATCTGGACTTTCACCAAAAGCTACCAGTACAACAGTGAAAATATCAATTCGGGAGACAAAAACCTTTTAAAACTCAGGGATGAATTCAGAAAAACAGAAAAAGTGGAAGGACAGGGAAAAAAGATCATGGCCCGTAAAGCACACATTGCTTATTACCTTGGCCTCGAAATGACCTGGGTGGACATGGTTCCCGACTATTACCAGCAGGTTGCAAAAATATGGAAAGCAGGCGTTGACTATGTATCTTACGGAATATGGGAAATGGGTAGAGGACTTAATTTCCTGAACGATCCTTCAAAACTTCCACCCGATTTCAAGCTGCTTGCCTATGTTTCTTCTGTCAACAAAGTCGTCATGCAGAAAAATGAAGATAAAAAAACATACAACATCAAGGTAGAAAAGCAGCCTCAGCCGGCCTTGCTTTACAAAGTGGTCATGGATGAACCGCGTAAGACCATCAAAAAAGCAGGAGAATGGCTTTCGGGACAGATAAAAAATCCACAGGACAGTATTAAAATTCTTTGTGCTTCCCCATACCTCCCCGCCTATTGCGGAGGAAAGTTTGAACAATTGCCCGATGCAGATATACAATACGTTTTGGATTATGCAAAAGCTAAAAATGCTGATTATATCTACCTCGGAGAAATCGAAGCTGCTGTCAGTCCCACTGCTTACCAGTCTTTCATGAGCAGGGAAAATGCCGGAAATATTGTAAAAGTGCTCGATCTTTCAAAGGAAAATTCGCCTGCTGTCTTGCTAAAAGTTAAATAAATGCAGCTTTTTCAGGCTGAAAAAACTGAGCTTTATGCAGAAGTAATATTGCCGCTGGCAGTCGGAAAGACATTTACCTATAGCATTCCGGAATCATTACAGCCACTTGTCCTCCCCGGCAAACGGGTGTGGGTACAATTCGGAAAATCAAAGATTTATACCGGAATCATAAAAAACATCAGCACCCGTAAACCTGATAATGTTGAGGTAAAACCCATCTTCGACATTCAGGATGAAAAACCGGTGGTAAACCCGGAGCAACTGCAGCTATGGGATTGGATGGCTTCCTACTATTGCTGCTTCCCGGGAGAAGTTATGTCGGTAGCCCTGCCTTCTTCCCTGAAACCTCAGAGTGAAAGTGTTTTATGTATTAACCCTGAATTTGAAGGCGATTTCAACCTTTTTAATGACAGGGAAATAATGCTCCTGAATGTTTTACAACAAAAGAAAAATGTTGAGGTACAGGAGCTAAAAAAAATCATTGGGATTAAAAATATTTCATCTGCTATCCGTCATCTGCAGGAAAGCGGGGCTGTATATTTCAGGGAAGAACTTACACAGGCTTATCAGCCTAAAAAAGAAATTATCTATCGTTTACACAAAGATTATCAATCAGTTAAAGCGCTTCAGCTTTTGTTTGATGAACTTGAAAAGGCACCCCGTCAACTGGATGTCATCCTGCATTTCAGGATGCTTCTGGGAAAATCCAGCTACGTCTTGCACAGCGAGCTGATGGCCAATAAACAACTCAGCCTGAATGCACTCACCGCTCTCGTTAAAAAAGGCATTCTGATCAAAGATTATCTTGATGTTGACAGAGTTATTTTTGAAAAAATCAAAGCTGAAACGTTCGAACTAAAAGATTTTCAGGAAGAAGCGCTAAACAGAATTGAGGAACTTTTCACTGAAAAGGAAACGGTATTGCTTCACGGAATAACCAGCAGCGGAAAAACTTATATTTACATCAAACTTATTGAAAAATACCTTAAATCCGGCAAACAGGTACTTTATCTTGTGCCCGAAATTTCATTGACAGCTCAGTTGATCCGTAAGCTGTACGCATATTTCGGTCCTGTCACCGGAATTTACCATTCCAAATACAACCCCTTTGAGCGTTACGAAACATGGCAAAAGGTTATATCAGGTGAATATCAGCTGATTGTAGGTGTACGCTCGGCTGTTTTTCTTCCGTTCAGCCATCTCGGACTGATTATCATCGATGAAGAACATGAAAACACCTTCAAACAACAAAGTCCTGCCCCACGCTACCATGCCCGCGATACTGCCCTGATGCTCTCGGGAATTTTTAAAGCCAAAACACTGTTGGGTTCAGCTACTCCGAGTCTTGAAAGCTTTTTTAATGCCCGGAACAATAAGTTTGGCTATGTCAAAATGGATAAGCGTTATTCTGAGGTACAACCTCCTGATATTCTTCTTCTTGACATGAAAGAAGCTTCCATCCGCAAACAACTGAAAGGACATCTTTCTCCTGTTTTACACGAAAATATACAAAAGACAGTTGAACAGGGCGATCAGGCCATTCTTTTTATCAACAGACGCGGCTTTGCACCTTTTATTCAATGTCAGCAATGTGGATGGGTAGTCAAATGCCGGCATTGCGATATCAGCCTGACTTATCACAAATCGAGTAAAAAACTCCGTTGCCATTACTGCGACTATCAGCAGGGAATACCGTCTTCCTGTGGTTTCTGCGGAGGAAATCAATTACTGATGAAGGGCTTTGGTACCGAAAAAATTGAAGATGATATTGCCATCCTGTTCCCCGGTTCCCAGACCCTGCGTATGGATATCGACAGTACCCGTAACCGTAAATCTTTTGAAAAAATCATCCATGCTTTCGAAAAGGGTGAAGCTTCCATTCTCATTGGGACTCAAATGGTTACCAAAGGACTTGATTTCGAAAAAGTCAAACTGGTTGGCATCCTGAATGCGGATCAAATGCTCAGCTATCCCGATTTCAGGGCTGAAGAGCGGTCGGTTCAGCTGATGATGCAGGTGAGCGGTCGTGCCGGAAGAAGAGATGACAGGGGAAAAGTCTATATTCAGACTTTCAACCCCAATCACCCTGTTTTTCAATATATTATCTCCAACGACTATGATGGTTTCTGCCTGTCACAATTTCAGGAAAGAAACAATTTCAGGTATCCACCTTTTTATCGCCTGATTCAGCTGACACTCAAATCGAAAGACCTGAATCTGTTGATAAAAGGCAGCGAGGTATATGCCAACCGTTTAAAACGGTTTTTCGGGGAAAGGCTGAACGGGCCTGTGTCTCCCCCTGTGATGAAAATACGCAATGAATTCATATTCAATATCCTGTTAAAACTGGAAAAAAACCCGGCTTTTCTGCAAAAAGCAAAAAAAACTATTCTCGAAGAAACCGGTAAATTCAACCTCGATCCTGATTACCGTAAAATAAGATGTATTATCGATGTGGATCCGATCTGAGGTATGGCTAATAACCGCATAGTGGAGTTAAATTTATTGTCTGCCAGGGTGAAACATTTATTTCACCCCTTCGGGCTTTGTGCGTGGATTGTCGATTTTATAACAGTTATGTCAGCCCTTAGGGCTTTACAAGAGCTAAACATGACAGAGGTCGCTGCCGTATGACTCTGCCTTATGCTTAAAAATAAGATGCCGGCAACTTTCAGAAACATAGCATTGATAATTAATAAGATTTCAAAACATCATAAGCCCGCAGAGCTGACATTATCAGCATTTTCACCAAATCCTTTGAATAATCCGACCAATTCCGGATTTTGAAGTTTTCATTAATAAAATGTTACTGTTCAGCTGCCAATTGTTATTGTTACCGCAAATAAACGCAGATTAGACCGCTGATCTTCGCGAAAATTAGCGTTTCATTTGCGAGAATTAGCGGTTTATTTCTTTTTAGGAAAATATAAATTATTGATATTAAACAAAATGGGCTATCTGAACAGTAACAATAAAATTATTATGAAAGAATTACATCTAAGCGAAAAAAAACTTACGAAACCGGTAACTTCGTATTTTTTCTAAAAGAAGCCCGAAGGGCTGATATTGTCAAAGAAAATATCATTTAACGGATAAACCCCGAAGGGGTGGCATTATCGTAAAAAAAATCAATCAACGATTAAACCCCGAAGGGGTGACATTATCGTAGAAAAAATCAATCAACGGATAAACCCCGAAGGGGTGGCATTATCGTAGAAAAAATCAATCAGCGGATAAACCCCGAAGGGGTGACATTATCAGCATTCTCACCAAAATAAAAGAATTATATCAATATTGACCGGATTTATAGTTTCATCAACCGATTGGCCAATCAAAGAAACGTTTTCTCTTTTTCGTGAAAATAAATAATGTAAGCCCTTATTTTTGCCTTTTTAAAAATTTATGGAACTAAAATACTACGACAATAATTTTGCAGTTACCATCCCCATGGCCAATGAGGAAGCCGACTTTGAACCATTTATCACTTCCCTCCGTGAGGTTTTTGATAAACTGGGTACAGGAACTGCCTATCTGATCGTGGACAAAGTGTCGAAAGACCGCACGCTGGAGCTTTGCCGGAAACTTGAGCAGGAAGACCCGCGTTTTGTAACCATCTGGGCTCCCGAAAACCGCAATGTGGTGGATGCATATCTGCGCGGATTAAAAGAAGCTTACCTGAAAGGTCATGACATTATCATCGAAATGGATGCCGGTCTTTCTCACGACCCGCGTGCCATCATCATGTTTATCAGGGTGTTAAATGAAGGAAATGAATGTGCTTTCGGCAGTCGTTTTATCAACGGAGGCTCTATGGTGGATTCTCCTCTTTTCAGGCGTTTGCTGTCAAAAAACGGTACACGCCTGACCAACCTGCTTCTTGGCACCAAAATGTATGATATGACTTCCGGATTTCAGGGATTTCACCGTTCAGTCGTTGAAAAAATCATACAATATCCTTTCAGGTCAAAAGCACATTATTATCAGACAGAAATGCGTTATTTACTCAGAAAAAAAAGATACCGCGAAATTCCTATCCATTACAGGGCACCTTCCAGAAGTGTTTCCCACAAAGCCATCTTTAATGCCCTTTCTGTCTTGTTTTACTATTTTATTAAACGAATTACATTCAAAGCAGTATCGCTCTGACCACTTTCATGAAAAAAATTATTGTTACAGGGGCTTCCGGCCATCTCGGCTTTCATGTGGCTAAAGTTTTACTGCAAAAAAATTATCCTATTACCTGCCTTGCCCGTCAGGAAAATATCAACCTGCTGAAGCTGAAGAAACTGGGAGCCAATATCCACTACTGTAACCTGTTTGATAAAGACACCTATCAGCATCTGTTGACTGAAGCTGAGGCTGTTTTCCATCTGGCTGCCGAAAATACTACTTCCGGTTCAAGCCCCGAAATAACCTTCAACAATACCTACGGTCTTGCCAAAGCAGTCATTGATGCCTGTATTTCTGCACATGTCAAAACTATTGTTTACACCAGTTCCGTGGTGGTTTTGGGACGCAGTTCTTCCAAATCAAGGCTAATCAATGAAAACGACCGAACTGCTTTCATCGAAAGTCCCTATGTCAGAGGAAAAGTTGAAGCAGAGAAATATATTGAACAAATTATTCAGAATCAGGAAGTTGACATCAGAAGACTTTATCCGGCCTGGATTGTAGGAAAAGACGATCCAAAATCTACTCCACCCCATACCATCATCCGAAACTATGTTGAAAAAGGACAGTTTTTCTATTTTAAAGGCGGTATATCTCTTTGTGAGGTGGAAGAAGTGGCCAAAGCACACGTCAGTGCCTATGAAAAGGGAGAAAAAAACGGAACTTATGTTTTGGGAGGCGACAACATCACATTTAAAACCTTTTATTCCATCCTGTCAGACTATACCCCTCATGCCAGGCCTTTTCTTTATATTCCGAAAGCAGTTATCGTTGCCGGGGCTTATGTCAGTAAGATTCTGCTGAAAATGTTCCGGATGCCGGCCATCATCGAACCCGGTTATGCCAGAAGTGTATTTGGCAATTACAGCTGGTACGACAGTACGAAAGCCATTACCCGCCTGAATTACCACATCATTCCTGCCCGTCAGATCCTCTCTGAAGCTGTTGAAGAAGCATATAAAAGAATTACGGGAACTTTGACACTTGGATTTCAGTACAAACCCTACGCAGATGACCATTCAGATGAACCTAAACTATTGATTACCGGTGTCCCGGGATGGTTGGGCAACCGCATGGTTGACATCATGATCAATGGCAACAGGAAAGGAAATTTTAAAACCAACCGCCCTGTCAGGTTGCTCGTAGAGCCAAGGTTTTCAGGCATGTTGAACCTCCCCGGTAATTTTGAAATTTTTTACGGGGATATCCGCAATCCGAAAGATGTGGAAGAAGCGGTCAGGGGAATCGAAACAGTCTTTCATCTGGCAGGCGCCATTTACCCAAAAAAAATAAAAACTCTGTATGAGGTTAATACCAAAGGCACTGAAAATCTGGTAAATGCCTGTATCCGCAATGGTGTCAGGAGGATCATCTACATGTCCACCGATTCCGTCTGCGGTCATGGAAACCGGAACAACAGGATTTTTGACGAATCTACTCCTGCCAAGCCATACAAACATTACGGAAGAAGTAAGTATCTCGCAGAAAAATATATCCTTGACCACACAAAACAGGGAAAAATTGACGGCACGTCATTAAGGGGCTTCTGGTTTTTCGGGCCTTTTGCCCCATCACGCCAGTTCAGTTTTTTCAAAATGTTTTTTCTGCCCCGTCAGCTTGTATTCGGAAACGGAAAAAATTTCAGAAGCATCTCCCACGTTGACGATATTGTTCAGGCTTTTTTCAAAGCAGAAAAGAATCAGGAAAGCATTGGAAAATGGTACTGGATATGCGGAAACGAAAACCAAATCACTATTGATGAATTTTTTGCAAAAATTTCGGATAAACTGGGAATTAAATACCGCCCGTTACATATTCCCGTCTGGATATGCAAGCTGTTTGAATTTGCCGACAGTATGCTTGGAAAGTTTGGCATACTTGTTTCCTCTCTGCATGCAGCCGGAAAGTTTTATTACGATATTGCCGGAAAAAATGACGCTGCAAAACGTGATTTTGACTTTTCGCCTGAAATAAGCATGGATGAAGCCATTGAAGAGTTGACAAAACAGCTGAAATGAGAAGAACAGAGCCTGAAGCCGGAAGAACCATCATCGACAGAAAACCGCACTGGTATGCCCTTTACACCCAGTCGAGGCATGAAAAAAAGGTTGCTGAAAAATTTCTTGAACAGGGTATCGAACATTATCTCCCCCTTCAGAAAGTACTTAAACTCTGGAGTGATCGTAAAAAATGGGTCGAAGAACCTGTTTTTAAATCTTATATTTTCGTTCATATCGGACTTAAGGATTATTACAGAGTCCTTCAAACCGAAGGAGTTGCCGGCTTTGTTCGTTTCGGGCTGTTTCCGGAAGTAATTCAGGACAAGATCATTGAAAATATCCGGCTGGTGCTTTCTTCAGATGAAAAATTTGAGATATCGGAAGAAAAATTTGAAGAAGGTGATGAAGTGCAGGTAATTTACGGTCCCTTAAGCGGAGTGTATGGCAGGCTTATTAAAGTTCAGGGACGACATAAACTCATTATCAATGTAGAAGTACTGAACCGTAGTATTATTGTCAATGTTGCCAAAAAACACGTCAAAAAGGTTTCTGCAGTCTGAAAGCAATTTATTATCAAGAGGTTAAATCCGCGAAGATTTATTTTTCGGAAGAATTGGTAAGCCATGACAGATACCGGCCAAAACTATTCAGAAATATCAAATTTACGGATCATAAACACCCATCCGTTTTTGCGATAAACTTCCTCCAGATTATACATCTCTGCAATTTCAGCTGCCTTATCCGATTTTGAAATAATGTAGAGTTTCTTCCTGACCGGAGTAAGTAAAACCTCATACTTGTTTTTTCCCTTGAAATCCTTATCTTCCTTAACTTTTCCATAAAAGTAAGGCAGGTAGCTTTTATGGCCCATCGTGATGATGTAAGGCTCGTTACCGCTGACTGATTTACTGAATTCCACCACAGCTCCCTGTGTATGTTTCTGAACCTGAGGCAATAAGACTATCCAGAACCACTGACTTATCAGTAAAACAACTGCTAAATTCAGATAAAACAGCTTCATTGAAAAAGGTTTATTGATCCATAGCCAGATGGTTGCAACAAATATTACCGCCAAAACAATGGTTGTAATGAGAATCTGATTGTTCCAGTCTGCTTCTGCCAATAGACATTCACGGATAAAAATATCGTCTGTCCAATCAATCAGCTGGCTTCTGAATTTCAATAAAATAATGGCTGACATCATCATTAAACCTGCCAGAACGGCAAATATTTTCGCTGTTACGCTCAGAAAAACAGGTAAAACCGATTTACTATGCCTGATATTTTCCATGCTTTCAGCAACGAGCCAGCTCAGGGGGAGGTAAGCAAGGGATGAATAATGAACAATTTTGGTTCTTACCAAAGTGAATACTATCAACACGGTCAGCAATAAAATTTTCATCAGCAGGCTAAAGTCTGAATCTTTTTCCTTTTTCTGACGAAATGAATAAAAAACAAGAATAGAAAGCGGGAACATCCCTGCAAAGACGACCAGCCAATGATAGAGAAAAAATCCTCCATGACCGGCATCCGCATTGGTCAGGAGTTCAATATTTCTCTGGAGAAAATCTTTCAGAAACAAGCCCTCATGATGACTGAACAAGAACCAGATGGCAGACGGCAACATACAGGCAGCCAGCCAGAAAAACGGCTGATAAATTTTGATTTTCTTATACTTACGTTGAAATAGTAAATAAACCACAACAGGCAGGACAATCAGCAACAGTCCGGCTGGTCCTTTGGTCATAACAGACAAACCGGCAGCAAGGCCACTTATTGCCCACTTATAAACCTTTCCTCTTTCATCATTTAATGCATAAAAAATGAAGAGAACAGAAATAAAATTCAGGAGATTGAACAGCGGGTCAATGATACCAAACCTGAAATAAAACTGAGGCAGAAAAGATCCCCCGAAGCAAAGCACCCAAAGCCATCCAAAGCTGTTTCCTTTCAGCTTTTTTCCTGCCAGAAACAACAGCGACAAGGTTAAAATGGCCATCAGAATATTGGGAAAACGAGCCGAAAACTCATTGATTCCAAAAGTTTTCATGGTAACGGCCTGCAACCAGAAAAACAAAGGTGGTTTTTCATGAAAAGGCTCATAATTGATCGTCATCTCCGACCAGTCGCCCCGAACAATCATTTCCCGTGAAATTTCTGCAAAGTTTGCCTCATCCCAGTCAAACAAAGCTATTTTCCCAGTAAAAGGAACAAACAGCAACAGAACCAATACAGTAATAATGATAATGTTTTTCAAATCCTGATTCTTTTTTCAGTCCAGAACTTAGATTCCAAAAATGAAGGTCTGTATATTTCAAACCACCAGTAAACCACTGAAGCGA
>JAAYUY010000182.1 GCA_012517435.1 Sphingobacteriales bacterium
AAAATTGCTATCAGTACCATTCATGGTTATATAACTGAAAGCATTCCAAATACTTATGAAAAAGAGACTCAAAAGTCTGTTGCACTGGAATACCGGTTAACTCCCGATGGATTTTATACTTTTTCAGGAAAGTATAATACCAATCATACCTTAATTATCGACCCGATTCCGGATGTTATCTGGTCAACTTATTACGGAGACAGCGGCAGAGACAAGGTTAACGGAGTGTCTTATGATTCTCTGGGTAATGTGTATATTACAGGAGAGACGACCTCAACCAGCAATATGGCCACCTCGGGTGCACATATGACTACTTATGGAGGCGGTACAGCTCATTACAACTGGGGTGGCGATGCTTTTGTGGCTAAGTTAACTTCTACAGGTACACGGGTATGGGCAACTTATTATGGGGGAACTTCAAATGATCAGGGGAATTGCATTAAAACCAGTAAAAACGGTGATTCCTATGTGGCCGGATGTACAGAATCCACTTCAGGAATTGCTACTTCAGGAGCTTTTCAGACTTCGAGGCCAAGCTCCAGCTATCACAACCCTTTTCTGGTCAAATTCAATTCCTCAGGAGTAAGACAATGGGGAACCTATTACGGCTCAGGAGGAAACGATCATACCTTTAACAATACCATTGCTTTTGATAAAAGCGGAAATATTTACATTACCGGCAGTGCCAACTGTGTCAGTAGTTGTCAGACCATCACAACAAGCGGATGTTATCAGGCACAGAACTCTGCCTCAGGTACTGGAAATGCGTATAATGATGCTTTTGTCGCAAAATTCAGCCCTTCCGGATCCTTAATCTGGGGAACTTATTACGGTGGCAACCGTGGGGGCAATCAGGCCAGCCATGATGAAGGAGACGCTATCTATGTGGACGACAGCAACTATGTTTATATCACCGGAAGCTGCCAGTCTTCAGTCGGAATAGCTACCACCAACGCCTATCAGACAAGTTTTGGAGGGGCTGTCGGTACTTATGATGCATTTATTGCCAAGTTTAACAGCACGGGTTCTGCCCTTAAGTGGGCTACTTATTACGGAGATAGCGGTAACGATTACGGGAGAGGAATTACGGCAGATGATTCCGGAAATGTGTATGTATCAGGTTTTACTGCTTCAACTTCCTCTTTCACCACAAGCGGGGCATTTCAGACATCATACGCTGGAGGGACTTATGATGCCTTTCTTGCTAAATTTACCAAAAATTGCAGTAGGGTATGGGGAACCTATTTCGGAGGATCAGGCTCCGATATTCTGACGACTCTTTCGCTATCACCATCCAAAGACCTGATTTCAACGGGATACATAGATTCAGCCTCCGCTTCTGCCGGGCTTGCTACTTCGGGTAGTTATAAATCTGTTTATGCCGGAGGTACTCAGGATGGTATTATTGTTAAATTCGGACTGAATGGTTCCCGTAAATGGTGCTCTTATTTTGGTGGTAATCAGCAGGATCTGATTTATTGTCATGAAATTGACCAGTCAGGAAATATTTATATTGGTGGTCTGACCTTTTCAACTTCCGGAATTGCAACCAGTGGAACCTATCAAACTACCTATTCATCGCAGGAAGACGGTTTTGTTTCAAAAATTCTTGATCAGCCTGTCATCATTACCTCAGCCACTACCATACAGCCGGATACTTCAGCTACTCCTGCCGGAACCAAGAACAAAATGATTATCGGTATCAAGATAAGTACTGTGGGAGGAGCACCCTATGCTAAAGTTACACAGTTTTCGTTTGATACTGCCGGTGTTTTCAGTTTTGCGGATATTACCGGAACAGCCAAAGTCTATTATACCGGGAACAGTCCTGTGTTTAATACCAATAAGTTGTTCGACAGTACCAGTACAACACCTTCTTCTGCCTTCACCATTTCTGGTAACCAGTTGCTCGACACGGGTACCGTATATTTCTGGCTTACTTTTGATGTTAAATTTTCTGCCACCGTTGGGCATTATCTTGATGCAAAATGCACCCAGATCAAATGGGATTCAGGAGGAATAAGCTGCATCAAAGTCCCTTCCATTACTTCTCCGGCAGGAAAAATAAGGATTACTGAGCCGTTAAAAACCCTGAATAGCCTTACCATTTCCCAACCTTCCACCGACATGGTTTATCGCTACTCAAATGATAATCCTGTATTAAGGATAGACCTGAATGTTATTGGTACAGCCGGAACACTTCCCCTGAATCAGGTAAAAGTAGTAGCGAAGAATACCGCCAACAGTGATGTTTCAAATGTTAAGCTGTATTTTACAACGAGTACTACCTTTTCAAATTCCGTTCAGGTGGGTACGACCAAGACATTATCGGGTGATACTGTAACTTTCACTGCACTTAATTTTAACTTACCCACAGGGCAGAGTTATATATGGGTTACCTACGATATCCCCGGCACTGCAGTTTTATTCGACACGGTTGATGCATTGATACCGGCCAGCGGACTGAACATTGGTGGAAAGACGTATCCCTCAGTAGCTCAAAATCCTGCAGGTTACCGTTTGATTTATACTAATTTTCAATATGATGCAGGGATATCCGGCATTATTTCGCCATCGGCACCTTATTGTAAGACCGTTCAGCAGGTTAAAGTAACACTCAGAAACTACGGAACTACTACCCTGACCAGTGACACAATTCGCTGGTCGGTAAACGGGGTGATGCAAACGCCCTATGTCTGGAACGGTAGTCTGACAACCGGCAACAGTGTTGACCTGATCCTTGGCAGCTATACCTTCAGCATGGGGACATCTTATGTATTAAAAGTGTACACTTCCTATTTCAATGGCACATATAATGACAATTACCGTCAGAACGATACAGCCATCAGGAGCAACATTATTTTTTATCCTGTTCCGGTGGCAGGATTTAGCTTGAATGATACTTTTCAGTGTTTGAAAGGGAATAATTTTGTGTTTACGAATACTTCCACCATAGGCAGTGGTAGCTTTAGCAGTTTCTGGAATTTTGGTGATAATAGCACATCATCCGCTGCATCGCCATCACACAGTTATCAGGGGGTTGACACCTATCTGGTAAAACTGGTTGTCACGTCTGCTTATGGTTGTCCGGATAGTTTCAGCAGGAATGTTTATTTAAAGCCCAATCAGACAAGCGATTTCAGTGTCAGTGACACCTCACTTTGCCTGCATGGGAATATGTTTTCATTTACCAATGCGACTACATTTTCGTCAGGGACTTTTACAAGTTTATGGAAATTCGGAGACAACACCACCTCAACAGCAGCGAATCCTTCACATTCGTATAATTCAGCGGGGAATTATCAGGTGAGGCTGATAACCACCACCAATACAGGATGTATAGACAGCATTGATAAGACAATACATGTAAATCCACATCCCAGTACGCAGTTTCAGTTTATAAGCGATACGGCTCAATGTTACAGTCAGAATGTTTTTAAAACGAACAACCAGACTACCATCAGTGCCGGTACATTTACCAGTTTCTGGAACTTTGGCGATAATACGACTTCTACGAATGTTTCACCTGTAAAATCATATGCATCTGCGGGGACTTATGTGATGAAGCTGACAACAACATCTGATTATGGATGTTCTGACAGTTTCAGCCGAATGGTCATTGTATATCCCAATCCTGTAACTGTTTTTTCGATAAACGACAGCTCACAATGTAATATTATCAATAGTTTCATTTTTACCAACCAATCCTCGGTTTCATCCGGGACTTTGACCAGTACCTGGGATTTCGGAGACAACAGCGGTTCGACCCAGACCTCCCCGTCAAAAAACTATCAGACAGCGGGTGTTTATTCAGTCAAGCTGGTAACGAAGTCAAATTTTGGTTGTTTGGACAGCATGACAAAAAATGTATATGTAAGGCCAAAACCACAGGCAGCCTTTCTAATCAATGACAGCGATCAGTGTCTGAAAGGGAACAGATTTGAGTTCAACAATATGAGTGGAATATCATCAGGTTCACTTACAAGCAGCTGGAATTTTGGAGATAATACAGTCAGCACGGCAGTTTCTCCGGTAAAAAGTTATACAAAAGACGGGACATTTGCCGTAAAGCTCATAGCCACATCTAATTTTGGATGCAAAGACAGTATCAGCAAAAATGTTCATCTTTATCCGCAAGCCAACCCATCGTTTACCATCAATGATTCAGAGCAATGTTTTAAATCAAATACATTTGTGTTTACCAATACTTCGTCCATTCCATACGGGACATTTACAAGTTACTGGAATTTCGGGGACAATAATACCAGTACGGTAAGCTCTCCGGTTTATTCCTATACCAGCGAGGGTATTTTCAAACCAATGCTGATTACGACATCCGGAAACGGATGCAAGGACACACTGGTCAGGCAGGTGAGTGTTCATCCCAGTCCGGTATCATATTTTACACAAGGTGTTAATCCTCAGTGTCTTGAGAGTAATTTATTTTATATGGATAACCATTCATATATTTCATCAGGGAGTATTGTTCATCATAATTGGTACTTTGGTGATGGCGATAGTATAGATCAGGTAAATCCACAGCACAAATACAAGACAACCGGTACATTTAAGATACTATTAAAGGTAATAAGCGACAAAGGTTGTACGGATACATCCACAAAGATGGTAGAAGTCATACCTCAGCCAGTTGCCGGAATGACGGTAAATGATACGTCACAATGTATCAGGAATCATGTATTTCAGTTTTCAGATGATTCAAAAACCGCATCAGGAAGTATAACCAATTATATCTGGTATTTTGGGGATGGGAAAACGAGTACACAGAAGGATCCGGCACATACCTATGCAATGGCAAAGACCTTTACAGTAACGCATATTGTAACCTCCTCCAATGGTTGTCGCGACACGGTAACACAAAAAGTATATGTTTTTCCGATGCCAGTGGCTGATTTTAGCATAGAAGACACCAATCAATGTTTGAAAGAAAATCATTTCAAGGCCACAAACAACTCCACCGGCAGTGGGAATCTCAGGTATTTATGGTCTTTTGGGAACAGTCAAACGTCAGGCGATAAAAATCCGGTTTTTTCTTACAGTCAATCAGGAATTTATCCGGTCAGTCTTGTTGTGCTGAATGAAAATGATTGTGCAGACACGATGGAAAAGGCAGTGGTGGTCAGGCAAAGCCCGGTTGTGAATCTTGGAAGAGACACAACGCTATACCACAACCAGTCGATTGTCTTGCATGCCGGCAGCGGATATGATAAATATCTCTGGTCGAACAACGATACGACTGAAAGTATAGTGGTAGATACAAACGGAATCGGGCTGGATCATCCAACCTTGTTCTGGGTAAGAGCCATGTTAAACAATTGTGAAGATGCGGATTCCATAGTCATTACCTTTATTCATAATGTTTCCATAGAAAATCTGCCAAACGACATAAGAATAGCCGTATATCCCAATCCGGCCAATCAGTTTGTCAGGATAACAGCAGACAGGGTGATGGAAAGGATGGAAGTTGAAATCAGTGATTTAAACGGAAAGGTTTTAAAATCGGAAAAAGCAGAAAATTCAGAATTTATAGATTTGAATATCAGTCAGTTGGCAGAAGGTATTTATTTTGTAAACATAAACGGCATCCGGCAGTTTAAACTGGTGAAAATAAAAAGCAGGTGAATTTAGAATGAACCTGCCCGGATACGTTTAAAGAGGAAAACAAAAATACAATATATGTATTTTCAGTTACTTTAGATTTTAATTCACTCCCTTTGATTTCAGTATTTTTTCAATCTCTTCCTGCGGGAAAAAACCTTCGTGTCGGAAAAACTCATTGCCGTTCTCATCTAAAAAAACCTGAACAGGAATGACTTGAATCTGATAAATATCAGCATATTTTTTCCCTTCAGGTGTCCAGACATCATAAAAGATGACATTGACCTGTCCTGCAAATTTTTCCTTTATTGCCTTCATAATAGGTTGCATTTGCTGGCATGGGATACAGCGCACTGAGCCTAATTCAATAAAAGTTACCTTGTATTTCACTGTAGAATCTTCCGGAGCTACAACTGTCTGTTGTGTCTTTTGTCCCGTTGTTTGAGTAACTTCCTTATTGCCTGAGGAGTCTTGCTTATTGCTGCAACCTAAGACCCAAAGGCTTCCTGAGATAAAAACAAGAATTAATGCTTTTCTGAAATTAATGGTCATATATTTAATTTTAATTGGTTACTAAATGTTCATTAACAACATCCTCCTTCCGTATCACAGGGAGATGAAGCCACACAACCGCAGCCACAACTGCTGTCTGTTTTATCAGGTTTGAGATTAATCTGCATTGGCAAACCAAGCGATTTCCATTTGGAATAACCTCCATCGAGATTAGCTACA
Organism: Sphingobacteriales bacterium; assembly: GCA_012517435.1. Taxonomy (NCBI): domain Bacteria; kingdom Pseudomonadati; phylum Bacteroidota; class Sphingobacteriia; order Sphingobacteriales; species Sphingobacteriales bacterium. Next base: position 6,349 of record JAAYUY010000182.1, read on the forward strand.
TCCGGATAACCTTCCCTGTTCATCAGATTGGCTACTTTTGAACTTCTGACACCACCCGGACAGGCTAAAATAATGTTCTGGTTCTTTGAAATATATGGCAACCTCTCCATGATAACCGACATGGGATGATACAGAACATTCTCAATAGGAACATTTTCAAAACTGATTTCAAATTCTTCTCTGACATCAATCAGAACAGCCTGTTTTGCTATTAATAATTCATAAGCATCGGCAGGGGATATGTGTTTTACTCCATCAATGTGGAATTCCTGAAATAAAGGCTTTTCAATAGTTTTCATCATGATACCATTTCTTTAATGTGTTCAACAATTTCTATTGCTTTTTCTTTACTGAAAGGTGTCTGACCTTTTACAATACCATAATCGGTGGTGTGGATATGTAAGAAATTCTCAATGCCGTTTTCAAGCATGGTCTTCTTTGCACAATCTATAGGACATCCATCGAGAACAACCAGTCTGGTTATTTCTCCTTTGGTGGTTTCAGCAAAATGTTTGTCAATGCTGAAACGGGCAAGGCACAGCATTTTTGCATCACCATTACTCATTAATATGCGGGCTGTTTCATCGGCAAACTTACCGGTATTGGAAGCCCCGCTGCAACTTACGATTTGAAATTTTACATTTTCCATGATATTCTTTTTATTGGGTTTACATTTTCTTCATTTCACCTTTGAAATCGCAGGCTCTGGCAATGGTGTTGCTGATAGTTCCGAATTTCAGGATGTTTTTATGCCAGTTCTGTATTGTTTTTTCACCGGCATCTGTATCCACTTCGAGCATATAGGTAATTTCTTTCATAAAAGGCGGATGATCATTCCGTATTCCGAATACGCTTACACTTGCCTTACGATATGGGATTTTAAGAATTTCCGAATAGCGTTGTACATTTTTAAGTAAACAGGCAGCCACGGCAGTCAGCAACAATTCAGCGGGATTAGGTAAAACCTCATCACGACCCGATGTTGCATCAAAACGAAGTTCGTATTGATTGGCTGTGGCTTTGGCATCACCGTGTGGTATAACTGTAGCTGATATTTCGTATTCGAGCATTTTTATTGGCTTAGTTTGTTAAAAAGATTACTTAATGACTCAGCATAAATGGTTTTGATATTTTCTTCCTGAGGTTTAAATGGATAAGCAGGAATAAGGTCAAGCACCTGTTCATAACTCAACCCTGAATGAAAGAGTGTTTCAGAAGTCCCATGAATCATAGCGTTGACGGCCTGAGCAGCGTCCTTTTCCGTGAGTCCGAATTTTAGAGCATGTTGATAAAATTCCTGAAAGAGAAACCATAAATAGGTGGGTCCCATCCCGGTTATTGTGGCATAAGATTCAAGCAAGGGTTCTTCTACTGCTTTTAATGTTCCCAGTGGTTCAAACAATGTTTGTAAAATGGCAGATTGTTCCTCTTGCACTTCTCCGGATAGGGCATACACATTGTATCCTTTACCAATCACCGATGGAGCATTTGGAATGACCCTGGCGACAGCCAGTTTTTTTCCAATCATCTCCTGAATTTTTGCAATTCTTACTTTTGGCGCCAGTGAAATCACCAAAGCATTTTCTGAATTGAACGGTTTTATCTCATTTAAAACATCCCCGAAAACAGGCGGATGAAGTGCAAGATAAAGTACATGACTTGATTTCACTGCTTCACTGATTGTTTCAACAGCATTTACCTGTGAGAATTGCTGACTTAGTCCTTTAGCTTTATCAAAATCATGGTCATATACGGCCACATTTTTAAAATCCATGTTTTGCTGTTCCCACGCACGGAGTATAATGCCGGTAATCCTGCCGGCACCTATAAAACTGATATTTATGTCTTTGGTATCCATAATGTTGTGATTTTAATTAAAACCTTTCAGTAAACCAACTGGACATTTGTCGAAGATGTAATTCAATCCCATTTGTTCTGCTTTATCAAGGGTTTTTTCTGAGAAGCAATCGGGTGGAAACCAAAAAATGGCATCTTTAAACCCTGCTAAATTGTCAAGCATTTTGTCAGTATTGTGAGGAGCCATAATCAGCATGATTACTTCCACCTTTTCAGGGATAAGTTCCACTGAAGGATAGCACTTATGCCCTGCAATTTCACTGTAGCGGGGATTTACCGGAAAAACAGTGTAGTGATGTTCTTTCATCAGGTGAAAAACCTCATAACTGTATTTTGTTTCATCCTGCGAAACACCAATGATGGCAAAGTTTTTCCTGATTTTTAATATTTCATTAGCATTCATACATTTTAAGTTTTATTGTTGAAAAGGATCTTTTGTGCTTAATTGCTCAGCCTCTTTACGCTTCAGCATGGCCAATGCATTTTTGCTACGAGAGTTTGGAATGGCCTTTTGGTGTAGAAATTCAATGTTTTCGGCAATTGCTGCAAAGTCTTTGAACGGAAAACCCAAAACTGTTTCATTCGGGCAAATATCTGTGGCATCGCGACAACCGTAACAGCCCATGCTCATATTAAATTTTTGTTGAATATATGGAATTGTGGTTGCATCAACGCAAGTTGCCTGTAATATTGCCGTGCTGCTTTCAACTCGTTGTCCGCCTTTTATGTTCAGATTGGCAAGCGCAAGCCACATCAGTTTTTCGGTTTCGTCTTCCACTACCACAATATCGGGCTCAATTTCCGCTGTTTCCAATGGAAATAAATACAATGCTTTTAGTTTTCCTTGCGGTAACGTGGTCATGCCTTCAAACATATTTTTGTCTGTTTCTTCCTTGCTTACAATACCAAAGCCTACCAGTCCTTTTCCTGTTTTCAGTCCATCAGGTAGTGGCTTAAATCCAAAAGCGGCCGCGGCAGCCGGACAGGCAATACCTTCTGCATCGAGAATTACATGTTTCCCATGCCGGGCTTTCATCAATGCCTGACAATAGCGGTGCCCGCTTAATTTCTCAACTTTTACAGGAATATTTTCTTCTGCAAAAATGAATTTTACTCCCACCATTGAGCTTGTTAAGCCAAGTATTTGTTCAACTTCTTCCGAAGCAGTTTGTATGTTTCTCATTTCCATTTTTTTAAATTAATGTATCATCGCAATATTCATCTTCAGTTTCAAATTCGAGGGTTGCATGATGAATATTAACGTGTTCCAACTCGTGTTTTATTTTTTGTTTCAGGATGTTTTGCTGTTCCATAGATGTATCCGCAGAAATAATAATATGCGCTGTCATGGCATTTTGAGTTGTGCTCATTGCCCAAACGTGCAAATGGTGAACATCAATTACTCCATCAACTTTTCTGATTTCTGAAATTACTTCCTGCAGGTTAATACCTTTAGGCACACCATCGAGTGTAAGAATAAGACTGTCTTTAAAAAGTGTCCATGTTGAATAGAAAATTACCAGAACAATGATGAGGCTCATAACCAGGTCAAGCCAGTTGATATGAAAAAAGTAAATCAGCCCCCCTGAAATAACCACTCCCATTGAAACAGCAGCATCTGCCATTAAATGCAGGTAAGCTCCTTTTACATTCAGGTCATTGTCTTTCTCCCGGAAAAATAAAAATGCTGAAGTAAAATTGATAACAATTCCGACACCTGCAACAATCGAAATGGGAAGACCTTCAACCGATACCGGATGATGAAGCCTGTTGAAACTCTCCCATAAAATACCGCCAATAACAATAAATAACACTACCGAATTGACCAACGACACCAGGATAGTAGATTTCAAGTACCCATAGGTAAATTTATTATTTGATTTAACTTTTGCCAACCTGAATGCTATCATAGCCAGAGCCAGTGAGGCCACATCCGTAAGGTTATGACCGGCATCTGAAATTAAGGAAAGGGAATTATAATACACACCTGCACCAAATTCTATCACCACATACAAAAGGTTAATGATAATGCCAAAAATAAAAGCCCTGTTAAGACTGCTGAGCTTTGTATGTGAGTGCTGATGTTCCATATTCTGGTCTTTAAACTAAAAGGGGTAATTTGAGAATTTTCAAACTACCCCAATCTGTTCATTATTTTGCTGCACAGTCTATACAAACCTTTTTGTCGCCTTTGATGCGGCCATATTCCATCACGGTCATTTCGCCACATTCTTCGCAAACAAAACCATCGAAGCTGTCTTTTTTAGCTTCCAGCTTGTATTCAAAAACTGGTGAAACGGTCAATAGCATATCTTCAGGTGCGTTCATTACTCCATCAACCAATGGGTCAATAATTTCGGCAGGAACAGTACTTGCCGGTTTACCCAACATGCGATAATCGGTGAAGAATTTTGATTTTTTATTGTTCAGCATTGCCTCTGCCTTAGGAGTTACACGCACAGCTCTTCCCGTTGCCCTGTCAACCACAGTTACAGCCCATTTTCCTTTGTGGGTCTTTTTTATGTTCCCTTTTCCAAAGGTTGTCCCCATGATAACCTGCAACCCGTCTCCATAGCAGGTTGCACAATGGTCATCACCCAGATCAACAAAAGCAACCAGTTGTCCGTCTTTTGCCCGTTCAACGCCTAAAGCATTCATAGCAGCAGCGCCAACTCTTAGTCCCATTGGCATGGCGGGGCATTTGTGCCCGTGAAATTTTTGCCCGAATTCGAGCCATTCTTTTGGATCAATCATTTTATTCAATTTTAAGTTTACAATTATTTATTCATTACTTCAAAGACCATTTTAGCAGCAATCAAAAGCAGAACCACTGCATACACAATCTTCACCTCTTTTGATTTTGCTTTTTGGGTCATATACCTTCCACCCAACTGTGAGCCAACAATGACAGCAGCCACAACAGCGGCTGTAAGCCCCCAATTCATTTGCCCCTGAGAAACATGGCCAAGGTAGCCCGAGAAGGAGGAGAAAGTAACCACAAAAGCCGTTGTTGCTGCAGCTTCCTTGGTTTTATAACCCATCATCATCAGGATAGGGGCAATAATAAAGCCTCCGCCAAGTCCCAGCATGCCTCCGATAAAACCGGCAAATCCTCCAACAAAAAAACCAATGACACTTCTTTTTCTCATGCTCATCATGTTTTCCGGCTCTGCCTGTTTCGATGCCCACAAGGTTCGCAAGGCGGCTGCAACAACCATGACTGCAAACAATATTTTCAGTGTCTGAACAGGAACATGGCTGCTGGTCATGGCACCAATGGGTGAAGCCAGTAAAGCCGTGGCTGCCATGATAGCGCCACCTTTCCAATCCACTAATTTTTTACGGGCAAAAGGGATAAGCACCAATGCCGTGTTCAATCCGTTAAGCAATAATCCCAGCGGTATGGCTACCTCTTTCATGTCGTATCCCATCCAGTGGAGAACCGGAACATATACCATTCCGCCACCCAACCCAAGCATGGCAAAGATGAAGGAAGCAATGGCTATGATAATGGCTACAATTACTAACATTGCTTATTTTATTACGGGATAATAAAATACTTTTTCGTCAGGCTCATGGCCGGAACAGGGAATGCACACATGTTTTCCATCTTTCACTCTCAAATAGCGTTCAAACACATATTCCCCGCAAACTTCACATTTTGCTTTTGCAAAAGAGCCTTTCACAGGTTTATAGGTGAATTCGGGAAGTGTTTTAACTTCAAACAACTCCTCATCTGAAGCGTTAAGAACTATGTTAATTATATCCCAACAAACCTCATCGGGAATTTGCGATGGTTCAATGCCTTGTTTGCGATATTTAAAGAACTCATGGGGTGCCAGGTTATCCTGAAATTCATTTTTCAGATAGATTCTTACGGCACCCTTTATTCCGGGGTACCAGAAAGTGGCTGCAATTTTTCCATAAAAAAGTTTATCTATCATGCTTTTGCCAAAAGTGGCTCCGGTAGCTATCATCAATCCGTCCTGCATGCAGGTTTGCGGATGACCAACACCCATTTCTGAAAAAATGTGCATTTCATGGTCGAAACTACGTTCCACGCCTAACTTTTTCAAAGCGAGGCTTCCCATGCGGAAACCAATGGGCATAAATGGACAATGATGCCCATGAAATTCGAATGCCCAATCCGGAATTTGAATGTTTGAATTTTTCATTTTTAGTAATTTAGTATTTCGTAAAATTATGAAATTTAAGGTAAAAAAATTATTGTTCAAATAAATCAGAAAACATGGTTTTGGCTATCGCCCAGTTTTCCCTGTTAATGCAATATTTAATGAAAGGTTTTTTAACATGGCCCTGAATCAATCCGGCATGTTTCAACTCCTTGAGGTGTTGCGAAAGACCGCTACGCCCGATTTGAAGTTCTTCGGCAATATCTCCACTGTAACAGCAGGCATTCATTCCCGAAAGTTTTTTCAGAATATAAACCCTTACAGGATGGCTCATGGCTTTGGCAAACTCAGCAATCTTTACAACATCTTCCGTTAATTCTTTAGTTTGAGTCATTTTTCAGTATTTAATTATTTCGCAAAATTATGAAATACTTTTAGTACCTACCAAATTTTTTTTAAAAAATTAATTAACCGCAACATCGTTGTGTTTTCTGAACCGGAGGACAGGGTACATCTCCGTAAGAGCAAAAAACACAACAATCGCCTGGTTTTGGCTTTAAAAGTGATTTGCAGGCCGGGCATTCATAGAAATACTGGCAGAAATCGTCTGCCATTTTCAAGGTTTCACCATGACCGCAAAACGGGCAAATTATTGTTGAAAAATAATTGATTTTCATTCTATTGCATTTTTAAGCCAATGATATAATGTTGATTTTGTTGGTATTTTACCCTGAACAAGGACTTTACCGTTCACCACCAGGCCCGGAGTCAACCAGATACCATATTTTTCAAATTCTTCATAGGAACTGATTTTTTCGATGTCAGCCGCCCATTTGTTTTCAGCTACCACTTCATTGCATAACTTTTCGAGTTTAATACAGTTGACACAGCCGGTTCCCGGGACTTTTATTTCATGCATAACTTTTCAGATTTTGTCTTCGGAAAGTAAAGCTAATGTATTTGCCACAGTATCGTTTACCACAGCCTGCTTCATATAACGTGCTACCATGATGGCTTCAGTAATTTCCTGGTTGGTAACGCCTGCCTCTTTTGCCTGCTTTACCCACATTCTCACACAGGTATCCGAGTTTAAAACGGCTGCAGCAGCAATTCCTGCCAGCAATTTGTACTTTTTGGGAACCGCCTGATATTTTTCATTTTCAAACAGCAATGCTTTTGCATCCATTTGATTCTTTGCAAATTCAGGAGCAAATTCCTTTAATAGCTCCATGGGTGATTTTCTGTTTTCCATAACGAATCATTTTAAGATTAAATTGTGAATAAAAGCTGTAAGGCCATCCATGAAGCATTTTCAGGAGGCTTATTGTTAATATTTTTAATTTCTTTTGGCCAAAAATAGCCGAATACTGCAACAAACTGCCAATGTTTAAAAGCCTGCCAACGGATAAAAGTGTTAAACTCATCGCCCAGATGATGCTTCCCATCCTGTAAAATCATTGTATTAAGCACTTTAACATCATCGGGTACGGGAATATAAAACCAGTTATACTTTATTTCCACCCACATTTTCTTAACCGGAAAAAGTTCAAGCACAAATTCCCTGTCGTCCAGGTTCGACCACTGCATAATATTCATCCAGCCGTAGTATTTATCACTGGCACCAAAGGCTGGTTCAAAAGTCCTGATTTTTGAATCCGTTTTTTTTCCCCCTGAAGCGTAAGATTCTCTGATACTGATAATTGGTTTTGCCCATAAATCATGGAACTGATAACCGAGCTTGGCAAACAGTCCGTATGCATCTATTGTTTTTCCGTTATCATTACCAAACGCTTTTGCAAGGGTAAAATCCCAAATCAGTGCACTTGAATCGGGGTTAACTGCTCTGAATCCCAGCCAATTCCTAAAAATATCCTGATCTTTGATATAATCGGCAGATCCCTGGGTTTTAAGAGCATAAAAGGGTTCGAAATAAAGCAATTTTTTTATGGGGAAATGGCCATAAATGCCACCTCCCCAAAACTCGGTTTGGGTAAAAGGCAGAGATAATTTTTCAGGGTCATGAATTTTGGTTCCTCCGGCAAAAATATCCAACGTTTTTTTATCTTTTTTCCAACTGATTTTCAATGCATCCCATGTCCAGCGGCCAGTATTTCCCCAATCACCAGGACCGAAGATATGATGGTCGCCATAAAAGATTTTTTGCCTGCCCAGTTTAGAAGTTGTATTCGGCAGTATTTTCCTGTATTCTATGAAGAGATCATAAATTTCGAAGAACTCTTCACCGGGATTCATTTTGTAATAAGGTGTTGTGGTTCCGGCTTTCTTAACCTTGAATAAATCAGGATATTCGCTGTTGCGCAGCGACCACCCGAACGCCCTTGAATCCTGCAGATGTGCTGCTGCCGTTATTTTTTTCGTAAAATCAACAGTAACACCTGGAATAATTCGTTGATACAGCAGTTTATCATCCAGTTTTCCAATAGCGTTAATGCTATTATCCCCATAATTTTTAGCATTCATTCCATCCCAAAGCTCAAAGCGGTATCGCACCGAAAGGTCAAATTTTACCTTGATGCTGTCTTTCTGCCCATAGGAAAATCCAATTGACAAAAAGATAATACCCAATATTATGAGGACTTTTTGTTTCATTCTTACGAATCCTGTCCGCTACTTAATTTTTCAAACTGCATCCTGACGAAATAAAAGATAGCAACCATTCCTGTCAACACAATGGTAACATCGAACAAGGTGTAAGCAATTTTTACAATATCTTCGATGGCTTCAAATTTAATCAGCATGAAAAATCCTGAGATGGCAGTGATGATTAGTAAAGTGAGTAGTATTTTAGCTGTGTTTCCTTTGACTTCTCCTGTTTTTTTCAGCTTTAGAAAAACGAAAATACCTGTTAAAAAGGCTATCATACTGAAAGGGAAGTGGTTTTTATCGAACCATAGTCTTTCGGGAAGGATGTAGGAATTGAGATCGGGTTTCAGGTAAATCAATAAAAAGGCAGCCGACATCAAAACATAAATAACCCAAAGCCCTGATTGATTTATCTTAAGATATTCATATTTCGCATTAAGAGACAATAACACCGAAAGCAGGATAAGTAAAATCAGATATAAAATTACCGGTATTTCGATGGTTTTGATATACTGTTCTCTGATGGCTGAAAGAAAAACAAAAAATCCATTCATTCCCAGTCGTTTATACTGTGGTTCAGTAACCGGCTTACCATCTTCACCAAAGGGATATTTTACCACCTGAGCATAAAACATGTTTGAGTTGAGAGAATGGCATTCCACACAGCCTTTTGCACCCAGACCTGCTTTTGCGGGAAAGACATCATGGCTGTACTTGTAAACCGAAGCATAGGGTGAGGATTCATACTCCTCCTTTTCAAGCATTTTAAACTCTTTGCTGTTAAAATACATCTTATCGTTGTTCACCCAAACGATTTGCCTCCCTTTCAGGTCATAGCCCTTTTGGGTGAGATAACCGGTTACGGATTTAATAAAAGCATCAATCTCTTCGGGACGGTTAACTTCGGGAATGCTATCATGATTATCGTCTTTTATAACCGACAATTCCGGATATTTTGTTTTGTCCTGCTTATGAGCTACCCACATATCGTAAATGTCTTTCATTTTGGGCTGGTTTAAGCCTTTTTTGCCTTCGGTATATATTCCGGGCCAGGCGCTGTGAACAGGATTTACCGGGAAAATCTGCTCCTTGTATTCAGCATATTGTGGAAAAAATGGATCTGTGGGCTGGTCTTTGGCCGTGAACATTTCCAGTTCACCATAATGGTTCCAGTAATTCATATTCTGGTCGTAGAATGTCCAGATGTATTTTGTCGGAGGTTTAATTTTAGTTCCCGTATTATAGACATCACTTACCTGAACCAGTGCCGATTTTACTTTTCGTTCCGGAATATGGCATGCCTGACAGGAAAGTTCTTCAAGATGGAAGGAAGGGAGCCATGAATGTTTGGCTATCGGGGCATTCAGGTAGCCGGTCAGGTGGCAGTCATTACAGGTACGCATGGTGTTATCGAGGTCATTGCGAACCATCCCCGAAGGGTCATCACCCTTACCGAACTGGTGAACCTCCTTGCCTTTGATTTTATCGGAAACAGCCATACTGCCTGATGCATGGCAATCAACACATTTAAGACCTTTTGCGATATGCACATCAGTATTTGCAGTAAAAGAAGCTCCTCTTTTCTTCCATTGAGGTTTGGAATGGCAGTTTAGGCAGGTTTCATTTCTGGGTTCACGCACCAGATGTAAGGATACTTTTCCGTCCTTGTCAAATTTATTAACATCATAAACAACTTTCACATCTACAGAATCTTTTACGGAACCTTCCACTTTGGCGAGGCCGCTTCCGGCAGTAGCCATCCACCGGAAATTCCAGTTAAGCAGATGTTTGTTTCGTTCTTTGAAATCGTATTCGGGCAGATGGCACAGTTCACAATCGGCTTCAGCAACCCCGCTTCGGTTCCAGTGTGCCTTGTAATAATCGCCATCGAAATTATTATCTCCTCCGGCTACGTATCCCAGTCTTTCCATTTCCTTGTCGTAGCGTTTTCCGTTCCGGTCAAATTCAAAAGGCCCACCACCCGGATGACAGGTGCCACAACCATTGGTAATAAAAGTAAAAGAGGTCATGTCCATCTCCTTTGCCGATTTATTTTCCTTTGGTGAAAGATAGTTGTACAGAGGTGCCGGTGAACACCAGTTGCCTCCGTAGTTGCCAGGATGCGAAACCCATTGATAGCGGTCGGCATAGGTACCGCCTGCTTTTTCATCAGCACCCTGCTGAAAATGAAAACCTTGCGTTATTTTATCGTAATCATGGCATTTCCCGCAGGTTTGCCTGGGAGAGTAGGGTTTATCAGCATTTTTACCGGTAACAGGATTTATCGTATCCCCATCTTCCGTAAAAAGATAAAATGGCGGACAGACACCTGATTTGGTGATTACATTTCTGTTAACATTCAATGTTCTGCGATCAGTTTTGTTCAGAAAAACCATCCCAAACAAAAATGCCAGCAAAACAATCGTAATAATGACAAGCAGATTCTTTTTAATTACTTTCATTGCAATAATATTTTAAGTGTTGTTGATTTATTTGTTTTTAAAATTCTCATAATCAATATTTTCTGCCAGCTCTTTCCAGATAATTTATTCATGTTTTTATTCATGACCAAAGAAATCATGGCATAATTTGTATGCCTTTTCAAAATTTTCCCTGTTAATACAATATTTGATATAAGGAGGCTCGGTTTCACCTTGTATTAAACCTGCATATTTCAGTTCCTTTAAATGTTGGGACAATGCGGATCTGCCAATGGGTAGTTCTTCAACCAGATTACCACTGTAACAACAGGTATCCATCTCAGATAATTTTTTCAATATGTATGCTCTAACCGGATGACTCATTGCCTTCGCAAATTTTGCGATCTCAACAATGTCTTGTGAAAATTCTATTTTTTTAGCCATAGATATGTTTTTCAATTAACTTTTTAATTTCAATATTTGAAGAAACCAGCTCACTTATTTCAGCATCAAAACAATTATTGATTACTAATTCAATTGTCAGTTTTTCCGGTGTTTTGCACTTTGGACAATCTGTTATGTGTATTTTGATGCTCATTCTGATTGCTTTGTTTTTTTTAACTCATTTTATCATTTCGCAAAATAACGAAATGAATTTTTATACCACCAAATAAATTTTCATAATTTTTTTTAAGAGGGAATAAATTGAAATTGTCTGATTAAGAAAAAATATCCGGTTAATTGAAGGGGTAAGGTAATTTAAATGAAAAGGTGTTAACATCATTTAAAACAGAAGATTCAGGATTTATAGATTTGAATATCAGTCAGTTGGCAGAAGGGATTTATTTTGTAAACATGAACGGCATCCGGCAGTTTAAACTGGTAAAAATAAAAAGCAGGTGAATTTAGAATGAACCTGCCCGGATACGTTTAAGACGGAAAACAAAAATACAATACCTTTGCCGGTCAGGAGAATTGAATAAAATCAGCCGAAATGAATCTGTTATATGTCATCTGGAATGTTGAGCCGGAAATTTTTCCTCATTCACGAATTCATATCCGTTGGTATGGTTTGTTTTTCGTGGTGGCTTTTTATCTGGGCTATATCATCATTGAAAGAATGATGAAAAAAGAGGGAAAAGATGTCAAATTGCTCGATAATCTGACTATTTATATGCTGGTTGCCACCATAGTAGGTGCCCGTCTTGGTCATTGTCTGATTTACGAGCCTGATTATTATTTAAAGTATCCTTTGCAAATACTGAAAGTTTGGGAAGGAGGGCTTGCCAGTCATGGAGCTGCTGTGGCCATTCTGATCGCCATTTGTCTTTTTTCAAGGAAATATAAAGAATTCAGATTTTTCTGGATAATAGACCGTATCGTCATAGTGGTGGCACTTGCCGGTTTCTGGATACGTTTAGGTAACCTGATGAACTCTGAAATTATTGGCAAACCGACCACACTTCCCTGGGGCTTTGTCTTTAAAAAGCTTGAAGAGTTTGGTATTACAGGTCCTCATCATCCTTCCCAGCTATATGAAGCTTTATCCTATCTGGCTTTATTTTTTGTACTCTTTTGGTACTACCTGAAAAAAAGCAGAAAACCTAAAGAAGGCGTGATTTTCAGTGTTTTTCTCATAGCACTTTTTACCATTCGTTTTCTGATTGAATTTCTGAAAGAAAACCAGGTAGCCTACGAGAACAATCTTGTCTTAAATCTGGGACAACTACTCAGCATCCCATTTATATTACTTGGTATTGGTCTTCTGATCTATTTTAACATCAAAAAAAATCCGGCAGTTCAGCAAGAGACTGAAAAAGAATAATTTATAATAGAACCAGGTTTATTCTTATATGGCAGATATTTTTATTTAATGGCCTTTTAGCTGAATTCTTCAAAACTTCTTTGCTAAATGGAGGCAGTTTTCAGAAAATACCGATACCCGCAACCCGACACGCATCACTCATCACTCATTACTTAACGTAATATTTCAGCAGCTTTGAGTTGAATGCGGCAAAGATTCCGTAGCCGTTGTCGATATTATTATACACCTGAACAGGTTCGGAAAATGGATTTCCCTCTGAATCCCAATAGAGATAAATTGATTTTTCATAATTAAAACGGGCGGCATTCATGCTTTCAAGCACGAAATAATATGTTTTTCCGGAAAAAAAGGAATAATCTTCAAACTTAAAATTCATTTCATAGCTGTTCCCGTCAAAGTATTTATCGCTGAAAAGCAGGCCATTGGGATATTTTTTCTCGACCGAAATGTTTTCGCTTTCCAGCCAGACCTGATTAATGACACCTCCATAAATACTGTCGTAATAGTAGCATATAAACCTGTAATAGTTTTTTTCTCCTTTGGGGTCAGAAAGCCTGATATTGACAGAGGCTTTTAATGTTCCGACACTTTTTTGAAGCCAGTAATCGTAGTAAGTAGAAGAATCGACTATTTTGAATTTTTCAACATTGAAATTAATGGCCTGAGGAACGGTTTCAACTGCGCTGATGGATTTATATTTCGGATGAGAAATTTCAATTTTGTATTCATTTCCGGGTTCCGGCTTAGATCCGTAAAAATAATATCTCTGGTCGGCAGCTGCCGATGTGAGGGTTGCCAGTAAGTTATTGTTTTCATAAAGTTTAACGGTGGCATCGGTAACCATGCTGAGATTGGCATTGTCAATGACCGATAAGCTTCTGCTGACACTGAAAGCCCACACCGAATCGGGATGAAAATAGCAGTTTAAGGTGAGTTTCGGGTCTTTTATCGGAAAATCCACTATGTCTTCAACTTTGGTACAGGAAAAATGTAAATTACTGATAATTAAAACAATAACGATAAACAAGCTGATATTTTTCATGACAAATGTGTTTAAAATTTAAAATTAATACTCAGAGCCGGAATGACAGGGAAGAGGCTGACCCGGTACAAAACACGGTGGCCATAATTATCATATCCGAAATAATAAAAGAACGGATTTCTGCGGCTGTAACAGTTATAGACGCTGAGATTCAGTGTGGCGTCAGCACTGCCCACATGAAAATTCCAGTTGGCACTGAAATCAAGCCGGTGATAGGCTGCCATTCTGAAATCATTTTTCTTTTCAAAATATTCAATTTCGCTGTAGTAGCCGGGATAGTAGTAATCAGTTTGTGCCATGGCACGCATGACAGGAAGGGTCAGGGCATTTCCGGTGCCATAGACCCAGGTAACTCCTATGTCAAACTGTTTGTTGAACTTATGTGCTACGACCACTGAAATATCGTGCCTTCTGTCGTATTTGTAAGGATAAGGCTCTCCAAAATTGATGTTGTCGAACTGACGCATTGTCCAGCTCAGGGTATAGCCAATCCATCCTGTTGTTTTCCCTGATTTTTTTTCTGCAAATACTTCCATGCCGTACGACCAGCCTTTCCCCATTTCCACTTTATCCTGCCAGTCGGCTGAGGTGTTGAGCCAGGTAGCTCCGTCACGGTATTCGATCAGGTTGTTCATGGTTTTGTAATATCCTTCTACGCTGAATGAGTATTTCTCTCTCAGGGTGGAAGCAACTCCGGCTGCAAATTGCTGTGAATTTTGAGGAAGAATTTTCCCTGTTGCCGGAACCCATAAATCGGTTGGAAGTCCGATGGTTGTATTGGTCAATAAATGAATGTATTGCTGCATATGAACATAAGAAGCCTTGAACGACCAATTATCGGCAAAAAGATATCTGACCGAAAGACGGGGCTGCGGACGGTGATAAAGCTTGTTGTTGACATAAAATGCAGAGTAATGAAGACCGAGATTAGCTTTCAGGTTGGCTGTCAGCTTTACATCATCTTCAATATAAATGGCTGATTCGTGGGCATAGACATTTTTTGCCCCTATTGTACTGTCAATGTTTACTACATTGGTGATGTTAATCTTAAAGGCTGATACGCCCGGATGAAAACTATGATAAATATGGCTGATGCCAAATTTGATATAATGATTGGGAGAGGGGAGATAGTCGAAATCAATTTTGCCGGCAATATCGTTTATCCCTGAAAAATAACGGATAATATATGACTCTTCTTCCACTTTACTGCCGACTTGCGAAAAATACTGCTCTTCATTCCCCACTTTAAACTGATAACGGCTGTAGGTGAGGGTGGTGTTACTGAAGAGTTTGTGGTTGAACTGATGGTTCCACCTCAAAGCAGTGGTGATATTTCCCCAGCCGAGATTGGCCTTGAACTGCTCGGTGTAAAGCACTCCGTCAAACAGATAGCTTCTTGGTTTTGAGTTGAGATAGAATTTGTCATCCCCCTGATAAACAGATAAGTAAAGATGGTCTTTATCAGTCAACCGGTGGTTGATTTTTGCATTGAAGTCGTAAAAATAATAGCCGGCAGTGATTCGCTGGTCTCCGCTGGTAGCCAGCCGGATAATGGGTTGGGCAATAATATCAAGGTATGTTCTTCTGGCACTGATAATGAAGGAGGTACGATCTTTAACAATAGGACCTTCCACTGTGATTTTTGAGGCTATCAGTCCTAAAGAGCCCTGAACATGGTATTTCCGCTGGTCGCCTTCTTTCATGGATATGTCGATGACGGATGATAATCTTCCTCCATAACGGGCAGGAAAGCCTCCCTTGATCAGTTCGACATTTTTAATGGCATCGGCATTGAAAACTGAGAAAAAGCCGAACAGGTGAGAGGCGTTATAGACGGGTGTACCATCAAGAAGAATCAGGTTCTGGTCGGGGCCACCTCCACGGACATATAATCCGCTCGAACCTTCCATACCTGATTGTATCCCTGGCAGTAACTGCAGGGCTTTCAACACATCAACCTCACCGAACATGGCAGGAATTGACTTGATTTGTGCTACCGGAATTTTTACAATGCTCATCTGAGAGGATTCTTCTATTCTGTCGGTTTGCTCTCCTACAATTTCAACCTCACTGAGTTCTATGCCGGGCTTCATGCCTATATTCAACGTCAGATTCGATTTGAGTGTAATACTTCTTAATTCAGTTGAATAACCCAGATAACTGAACACGAGCGTATAGGTGTCAGCAGGCAATGTCAGACTGTAAAATCCATAAGCATTCGAGGTAGTTCCCTGAAGCTTGTATTTCTCGAAAATATTGGCTCCGATAAGCTTTTCCCCGCTTTCATTATCCGTAATGTAGCCACTGATCGTATATTTCTGTGATAAAAGGGGCTGACAGAGTAATGTTGATAATAAAAGAATGAAAATGAATTCTTTAGAGAGAATTTTCCTCGAAATGATTCCTGATTTATACTTCATGTACTGATTGTTTAACTCAATTGCAAAAGACTACAAACAATGGTATTTGGTTGCTGATTAACGGAAATTTTTATTGCATGGTATATTTCATGATACGGCAAAGATACTGTTATGGCTGCTTTTCAATGATGTTAATTTTGTTTTCACTTAAAAAAGCTTTTATTTTACCGGCATTTTCTTCAGCTGCCCTGATGGTAAAAGAGCAGGTATCACTGAAATCTGCTGAAGTAAATTCTGCACCGAACTGACGGAGTTTTTCCTGAAGGATAGCATATTTTTCAAATCCGGTTTGAAAAGTAAAAAATACAAAGTGTTTGCATTCAATTATTTTCGCATTTACAAGTGCGTTTTCAACTGCCTGTCCGTATGCCCTGATGAGTCCACCTTTTCCCAGTAATATGCCCCCAAAGTAGCGAACCACAGCGGCTACTACCTGTGTCAGCTGATATTTGCTGAGCTGATTTAAAATTGGCTGACCGGCAGTGTGAACAGGCTCACCATCATCATTTATCCGGATAACAGGGTTTTGAAAACCGGTTTTATAGGCATAGCAGACATGCCTGGCTTTATGATGGAGTTTCCGGAGTTGGGTGATGTATTCTTCTGCTTCCTGTTCATTTTCAATGTGTTTGACGTAAGCGAGGAAACGGCTCCCTTTTTCTTTGTATTCTCCTGTTACTTCATTATGAATGGTATGATATGCCAACTTATTGTGTTAATCGATCTTTAATTCTTTCAATAATTCATTGAAAATGATCAGCTTATCCTCACCAAGTTTAGCCATTTTTTTTCTGACAACTTCCAGAGGTAATTCTTTTTCAAGATTGTCCCTGCTTTTTGAGAAAAATTTATCGGCAATACAGACTATTTTTTCCACCAGTGTCTGAGGCCCTATATCTTTAAGCGGAAGCGGCAACTTTTTTTCAGCTATTTCAGTAGCAGTGATGCCAACACCTACGTGGTTTTCACAGATAGGTGCAATATCAGTAAATCCTTCTTTTTCAAGTATTTCCCTTCCAAGGTAAGCATGGCTGAGGTAGGGATGTTTTCCAAAACAGCCAATATCAGGGGCAAAGGTATGCACAATCCCTATATCATGAAACATACAGCTCAGGTAGAGCTTTTCTTTATCAATGCCTGAAAGATTCAGTTTTTCTGCGATTTTAAAAGCTTTTCTGCACACGGCTCTTACATGCTTAAAATACATTTCGTTGGCTATGGTCCCTTCCGGAAAATATTTAAGAATAAGCTTTTCTGCTATTTTCTCTGTTTCAGGACTTATATCTGCTTTGTCTCCTGACATCCACATAATTGGCGATTTTGTTAAAAATACTTGATTGCTTTAAAATGAAAAGTACGACTTTTGAAATTCAAAAAAATTCATTTTAGTTGCAAAAATAATGACATTTGAAAAGAATCAGCAAGAGTTATCAGAGAGAATTCAGCAACTTGAAGCCGAAAACAGGATTTTAAAAGCACACCTGATTGAAGCGGAGAGGAGAGCGCAGGAATCGGAAAAACTGAAATCCGCTTTTTTGGCCAATATGTCGCACGAAATCCGAACTCCCATGAATGCCATTCTTGGCTTTAGTGATTTATTGACAGATATTGAATTCAGCTTTGATAAGTCACTCATGAAAGAGTATCTCGAAATTATTAAATCAAATGCCAATCATCTCCTTCAACTCATTGACGATATCATTGATATTGCAAAGATTGAAGCACAGCAACTTGAAATTGTTATTTCAGAATGTCAGGTAAATCAGCTACTTCATGAACTGCTTGTCTCGTTTAATGACAATATTATCAGAGCGCCTGAAAAAATTCTCGATCTCAAACTCACCACACCTGCCGGGTATCAGAATCTGGTAATCGAAACTGACCCCTACCGTTTGAAACAGGTTTTGTCCAATCTGATCAGCAATGCCATAAAATTTACCCATGAAGGATATGTTGAATTTGGATACCGCATCCTCAAAAACGAACAAATTGAGTTTTTTGTGAAAGATACAGGTATTGGTATCAGTGAGGATGATCAGAAACTAATTTTTGAAAAATTCGGACAGGTGCAAACCCAGGACTTCCGCAGCAGGCGGGGAACAGGAGTAGGACTTGCCATTTGTAAGAGCCTTTCTGAATTGTTGGGTGGTAAACTTTATCTGGAATCTAAACTTCATGTGGGCAGTACTTTTTATTTTGCTTTACCCCTTGTCCTTCACAAATCTTCCGATGATTTTGATGAAAACTTTAATCAGAGACCAAAAATTGACTGGAGTGATAAGAC
>JAAYUY010000183.1 GCA_012517435.1 Sphingobacteriales bacterium
ATGGAAAAAGGTTGTTATCTATATTGTGTGAAATCAGGACAGACAGCAGAAAGCGGGAAAATTGTTTTGAAATGAAATGGGGGTTATCTGCATTTTTTAAACTGCGTGAACCTGATTTTTGAAGACTTTGAGAGAAACCTTTTAAAATTTCAACAAACTGATTTCCTTTTTTTTTCTGATTTTCAATGATTCTGTCTTTTTTTCTTTCTTAATTCATAAAGAAAAGCTGCAAACCGAATGACAAGATAGCTAATGATAGACAGGTCGGCAGTGATAATCAGATGTCCGACAAGAAAACGCCTGGTAAACGTGATGAGATGATTCAGAAGTTCGATTTTGTATTTAATTACTTCGGCAGAACCAAAAAAAATATCTCCGATCTGATAGCTGATAGCCATTAAAGGCACGACAATCAATGGATTCCACACCACGAATGCCGACATGAGTGCCGGTTTGTTGAGTTGTCTGAACACCATGACCACTATCAGGCCGAGTATAATTCCAAAACCAAATAAGGGTAGGATTGCGATAAAGGTACCAATGGCAAAACTCAGTGCCAGCCGGTGCGGACTGGCATTTTGCCTGATGATTTTCACTAAAAATGTCCGGATCCTTTCTTTATCAATCCTGAATTTCATGCGTTCAGCTTTGTCAAATTTTATTCCATACCCCTGTCTATTTCCTGCTTTTTCAAAGTCTTTTCAGTAAATAAACGTGTCTTGGAATAAAAAGTTTTAAAAGAGAGATTCTTGTAAAAATATGAAAATCTGCAAGTTAAAAAAAATTTACTAAAATTCCTGAAAATTTTTGTCGAAAAGAAGCAAATTTCATTTGGTTTCTGTAAGTTTTCGTTGTATATTAGCACCCTGAATTAATCGCTAAAAAAGAAAAAGGAAACGCATATAGGATAAACTCTACACTAAGTTCATTTCAGAAATTTAAAAATGTGGAGATATGCGTAAACCTTTTTATTCCGATGAACAACTCATCAGCCGTTATATTAACGGAGATGAAAGCAGCCTGATCACCCTTGTCAAACGGTATCAGACCCGCCTTTTTTCCTATATCTGTTATCTGGTCAAAGACAGGACGGTTGCCGAAGATATTTTTCAGGATGTATTTCTGAAGGTTATAATTCAGCTCAAAACTAAAAAATACAATGAAGAAGGCAAGTTTTATCAGTGGATTGTACGAATCTCCCGGAATATGGTGATTGATTATTTCCGCAACTCAAATAAAAATCCGACCGTAACAGATACTGCCGGAAATGATATTTTATCGTATATCCGCATTCCTGATACCAACAGGGAAGATGAGATCATTGAAGATGAAATTCAGTATATGTTAAAAAAGATGATCAATGCCCTTCCCCATGAGCAGCGTGAAGTTTTGATTCTCAGGCATTATGCCAATATGTCTTTTAAAGATATTGCCGAACTGACCCATGTCAGCATCAACACTGCACTGGGCAGGATGAGATATGCCCTGATAAACTTACGCAAAATGATGATTACCCATAACATTCAGCTCAGTGTCTGATTTATTGCCTTATTAAGCCATCTTTTCACAGTTTTTTGTAATATCGAACCCTGATAATTTGTTGTAATGCATGCTGTTTTTCAGTATGTAAACCAAAATGTGATGAGAAAAACTTTTTTCAACCGGTTGATGTTTATCTATTTGCTGATTGTCGTATTACTTGCCTCTGTATCGGTTTACATCACCATTAACATTAATAAGGAGTTCAAAAACTCTATTATTAATCAGTGGGAAAAACAAATGCTTTCAACAACCCAGATTGCTACTGCAAATGTTGAAAATTTTATCGTAAAATATTCTGAAAGCCTGCTTACAATCAGAAATCAGCCCGATATATTGAAAAGAGTGGTTGAAAAAGATATTAGCCATCCCGTAAATTATTGCATTTTATGTGAACTGTATGAAACTCATAAAAATGAGGTGGAAGGGATTCAGCTGACTGACCTTAATGGAACAGTTTTGTTGAAGTTTGCTGCAGCCAGTCAGACTGAAAAAATCCCTGTAGCGATTCATTCATTTGGAAAAGAAACGGATAAAACATATACCCTTCTTGACTTTCACCCCAAATCCCAATCTTCGTTGATTTATTTATTTGCACCTGTTGTCATTGGTGATTCTGTCATTGGCAGTTTAAGCTGGAAAATCTCAATCAGTAAGATGGTAGAAAAATATATAAATCCTTATTTGTCTGAAAATTCCGGTTATTTGTGGCTCATCGACAGCAATCTGAATATTCTTGCACACCATGAAAAGAGTTTTATAGGCCTTAATGCCTATTATATCATGAAAGACTTTGAATATACCGGAAAGTTGGGCAATTATTCGGTCAGTAATTCCCAAAAATACATGAAAGAAGCCAGCCGTTTTTTTACACTCATCAGGCAAAAAGAAAGCGGAAGTGGTAATTACGTTGATTTTGCTCATAATGAATACAGTTTTGCTGTATTCAACACCATCAATCTGGGTAATCAGAAATGGACAATGATTTTAAGCATACCCTATGAGACTATATTTGAACCTGTCAGGAAAAATCATCTTAAAACATATCTTACTGAATTGATAATCATTTTTTTAATAACTTTTATCGGCCTGATATTTTATAAAATGACACGTCATAATATTCTGCTTGAAAAAGAAGCGGAATATCTGGCAGAAATAGCCAAATCGGCAGAAGAGCTGAAAAATGAAAAGCAAAGAAGATTGGCTGCCCTTATTGAGGGACAGGAGCAGGAAAGAAGAAGAATATCGCGGGAAATACATGATAGCCTGGGTCAGCAATTGCTGGCCATGAAACTTAAACTTGAAAATAATTGCAGTAGTGAATTTCATGAATATGGCGAAATTCATAGCCTTGTTTTAAAAACCATTTCTGAAACCCGTGAAATTTCAAATTTACTGGCTCCTGTTGAGTTGCAGGAAAGCAGACTTGATGAGGCATTGAAATCATTAATCGTGAAGTTCCAGCAAAATTCAGGAATCAAAACCGATTTTGTCAGTTATGGAATTCCAGGAAATATTGATATTTCAATCAAAACCTATCTTTATCGTATTGTTCAGGAAGGATTGAGCAATATATTGAAACATGCCGGGGCCACTCAGGCAGATATTCAACTTTTGGGGAATAAGGAGCAACTGACATTGATTATTCAGGATAACGGAAAAGGCTTTGAGTTTAATCAAACCACCAAAGCAAAAGGAAATGGCCTGAACAATATTTTTGACCGGGTAAATATTTTAAAAGGGAACATTGAACTTGAAACGAAACCGGGTGAAGGATGTTGTATTACAATAAAAATCAGTCTTGTATGAAAATAGATGAAATTTTGGTCATGCTGGCAGACGACCATCACATATTCAGGGAAGGTGTTCAGTCTTTGTTTACAGGGGTAAAACATATCCGGATCATGGATCTGGCGGGAAGCGGCACTGAAGCCATCGAAAAATATAAGGAAAACCAACCGGATGTTTTACTGCTGGATATTTCATTGCCCGATATGAATGGATTTGAAGTGGCAGAAAGAATACTGAAAGATGATCCAAACGCCAGAATCATCATACTTTCCATGCACGAAAATCCCGATTTTATTAAAAAAGCATTAAAAACAGGGGTAAAGGCTTATTTAACCAAAGAAGAAACCACACGGGAAGTACTGGTCAAAGCCATTGAAGAGGTGTTTAAAGGTAAAAACTTTTTTACGGATAAAGTGGCTAAAGTAATTGAAAATCAAAACAATATTCAAAATGCTGAAGATTCCGCATTCCCTAAACTCTCCAAAAGAGAAACGGAAATACTTCAATTGATCATGGAAGGCCTGTCAAATGCTGAAATAGCAAAAAAATTGTTCCTGTCAATCCGGACGGTCGAAACACATAAATTTAATATCATGAGCAAACTCAATATGAAATCGACCGTTGAGCTTGTTAAATATGCCCTCAAAAACAAGCTGGTGGACTTTAAATAGTCTATTATAAATGTAAAAAAAATTAAAATCAGTATTTTACTTATCATTAAGTTATTTTACGGTTTTGCTCCTTGTGATAAACTTAAGATATCAAAACCAGGTGTTTTATGCAACCAATTGCAAAAGGAATATGCTTTATTGGTTTTTGAATAAAACTGTTTTTGGTAATGAAAGATTAAAATTGTTCTAAACAAATTTGTTGATCAGTGAAATCTCAGGAGAAAAATTCAAATTATTTTTTATTTATTTGATAATATTTTCAATCAATGTTAACTTTTGGCATTACAAATGGACTAATGAAAAATTTTCTAACTAAAAATTCCAGCTTATGAAAAAGATTAAACTTTTGTTGACAGGAATGCTGACCTTAATGATTCCGCTATGGCTTATTGCCCAGAATATTTCGGTAACTGGTAAAGTTACTGATATTGAAACAGGTAAAACCCTTTCAGCTGCAAATGTAGTCGTAAAGCCTTCCGGAAAAGGCTGTGCAACTGACGAAAATGGCCGTTATCTGATTGAAAACCTTCAGCCGGGAGAATATACCATTGAAGTGTCTTTTGTGGGATTTAAAAAATCAACCAGAAAGGTAAATCTGACAGAAAACAAAAGGTATGTTTTTGATTTTGCAATGGTTGCAACCAATTTCGAGTTAGGCGAAGTAATTCTGAAAGACTGGTCGGCCAGGCAGGATCCTTTTGTAAAAACAGAAATGAAAAAAATTGAAATAGAGATTTTACCAACACGCGACATTGGTGACTTTTTACGTCAGATACCGAATGTTTCTGCCATCAGGAAAGGAGGAACACAGCTTGACCCTGTAATAAGAGGA
Organism: Sphingobacteriales bacterium; assembly: GCA_012517435.1. Taxonomy (NCBI): domain Bacteria; kingdom Pseudomonadati; phylum Bacteroidota; class Sphingobacteriia; order Sphingobacteriales; species Sphingobacteriales bacterium. The sequence goes on from JAAYUY010000183.1 coordinate 4,834, forward strand.
TATAAATATGACCAGCTGAATGTCAGGGTAGATGGTTTTATGCGAATTGAAGGTGGTTGTCCGAACAGGATGGACCCTAATATTTCTCACATAGAAGTGGATGATATTGAAAGAATTGAGGTGATAAAAGGACCCTATGTCCTTCGTTATGGCCCGACCATGGGCGGTTTTCTTAATCTGGTAACTTCCAAACCAACTCCTTTTGAAGGTAAAAAATTCCAGCTTAATGCCAGAGGAATTAAGGGTTATGAAAGTAACTGGAACGGGACAAAAGACAGGCTGAATGTGAAATTCGGGAACGACAGGGTCTATTTTAATCTTTCAGGTAACAACCAGGAATATGGAAATTATAAAGATGGTAACGGTAATCTCGTGTTATCTTCTTTCAGAAAATACTCATTTACAGGTGAAATCGGGCTTGTCCCCTTAAAAAACCATGAACTCATTTATTCATTTGTCAGTTCTCATGGCAGAGATGTTCATTTTCCTGCCTTGCCTATGGATGAAAGATTGGACGACACCAGATTAATGTCGGCTGTTTACAGTATTGCCTCTCCTTTTAAAAACATCAGCAATCTGAGAATAATGGCATTTAATTCCAATGTACATCATGTGATGGATACCAAGGAAAAACCTTCCGGGGATACAATGATTGGTGTTTCAACAATCGATGCCATTGTGTCGGGTGCAAATCTGAATTTCACGCTTTTGCCAAAGGAGAACAACAAGCTTTATTTCATCACTGGTATTGAACATACAACAAAGAAAGGGGAGAGGGTAAAAACCATGTATATGCAACCTGCTGAGCCTGTTGTGCCTGTAAAAACTGAATTTCTGATTGATGGATTTATCACCAATACGTATTTTGCGACTGAATATGAAAGAAAATTCGAAACGATGACCCTGACTGCTTCACTCAGGTATGATAACAATCAGGCACATTCCGGACCTGTTTATGTGTATGGCCTGAAAGCAGGAAAGCCTATTATTCAGGATACTTTATATCCTGAGGATATAACTCTGAATAACCTGAGTGCAAGTTTTGGATTTAATAAATATCTTAATGAAAATCTGACACTTGGATTGGCTATTGGCCGTGGTGTCAGAAGCCCTAACCTTCTGGAAAGATATATTACGCTTTTACCCATTGGTTATGATAAATACGATTATTTAGGTAATCCAGACCTGAAAGCAGAAGCCAATCATCAGGCTGATCTGACCATTAAATATGAAACAGACAAAATAGGCAGGGTTACTGTAAACGGATTTTTCTCTTATGTCATCAATTACATTGCAGCCAGACAACTCCCGCCAACTCAATATCTTCCCAATACAAAAGGCGTTTATGGTGTTAAACAGTTCTACAATGCAGATCCGGTTTACTTCAGGGGATTTGAATTTACTTATTCATCTCCGGAACAATACAAACTGGGAGGTTCGCTCATAGCAGCCTACACCCGTGCCACCATGACCAAGGCATGGGATAAAATGACCGAAATTTCACCGGATGCTCTTTATGAAATACCACCTCTTGATGTCAGAGCCAATGTTTATTATTCATTTTTCAATAGCAAACTGATCCCGCGTCTGACTGTCAGATATGCTGCTCCGCAGAATTATGTTTCGGTCGCTTATGGTGAAAAAACCACTCCGTCTTTCTGGCTGGCAAATCTGACCCTTGCATATATTTATAACCACTTTGTTACACTTTCCTGCGGAATCAACAATATTTTCAATACCCCCTATTATGAACATCTTAACCGTAGGGTAATTGGTTCTCCCGATAATCTTTATGAACCGGGAAGGGTATTTTTCGCTAATTTAATTGTAAAAATTTAATGAACCTTAAAAAACAAAGCCATGAAAAATATTCAGAAAATTATCATCATCGCAGTCGTAGCAATGACAGGTTTACTGATTGCCGGATGTGAAAAAAATATGGACGATCATGTGGTTACTTATGTGATAAAGGGTCTTTCCAGTGATTTTCAGGTGGCCTATTTTAATGAAAATGAACACACTGTAAAAATTGATTCCATGGTAATCAGCGATAAGGCAAAAGGCTGGACTTATTCATTCAAGGGTAAACCCGGTGCACTTACTTATCTTTATGTCAGATACAAGGATGATGTTGATATGATGAGTGGTTTCTGGGTTGCCATACTTGTTGATGGGAGGGCGATAGAGCAAGCCTATAACTACGACATGGCCGATACCACCAGAAAATATCCTTACCAGATTATCAGGCAGGGATTTATTCCGTTTTAGCCAATTTTTCCATAGTTGTTTCATGAAGAGGTTCCTATAACAGGAGCCTCTTTTGTATTAACAGAAGATGAAGTATTTCGGTTTTTCATTTCATGAGGTAATTATTATTTCACGGAAAGAACTTAAAAAACGCTGTAAATACTTAAATCGGAGCAATTTTGGATGAGCTGTTAATCGACTGATTGGCAGATGGATATTATTGGAAAATATGATAGTGAGAAAATACACTTAAATCAAAAAAAACACAGACATTTGCGGAAAAATTTTTCATTTGAATAAAGAAAATTTACGCAATTTTATAAATAATTCAATCTATGGCAAAAGTTAGAAAACTGGTTTACTCTTTCGGAGCCGGAAATGCCGAAGGCAGGGCAGATATGAAAGAACTTTTAGGTGGCAAAGGCGCTAATCTTGCTGAAATGGCAAATCTTGACCTTCCGGTACCGGCAGGTTTTACTATCACCACCGATGTTTGTACTGCTTATTATAAAAACAACCGTTCATTTCCGGAGGAACTAAAAACTCAGGTTGATGAAGCTTTAAAATTTGTTGAAAAAACGATGGGAGCCGTTTTTGGCGATCCCGAAAACCCCCTGCTTCTTTCTGTCAGAAGTGGTGCCAGAAGCTCTATGCCCGGAATGATGGAAACAGTATTAAATGTCGGACTGAATGATATTACCCGCGAAGGATTGATCGCAAAAACTGGGAATCCCCGGTTTGTGTATGACAGTCAGCGCAGGCTAATCCAGATGTACTCGGATGTAGTCATGGAAAAGGCTGCAGGTATCGAACCAAAGGACGGTAAGGGTATCCGCTCTTTGCTCGAGCAGGAGCTTGAAAAAATGAAGCACCAGAGAAATGTAAAATCTGATACCGAACTTACGGCCGATGACTTAAAAGAACTCATTGTCATTTATAAACAAAAGGTTAAGGAAGTTTTGGAAAAAGAATTTCCTGAAGATCCACGTGAGCAGTTGTGGGGAGCTATCGGGGCTGTTTTTCAGTCATGGATGGGAAAAAGAGCCATTGCCTACCGCAGAATGGAAGGTATTCCTGATGAATGGGGAACAGCCGTCAATGTTCAGGCAATGGTATTCGGAAATATGGGAGAAAACTCAGCCACTGGTGTTGCCTTTACCCGCAATCCTGCCACAGGTGAAAATCATTTTTACGGAGAATGGCTGCCCAATGCACAGGGCGAAGACGTTGTTGCAGGAATACGTACGCCAAATCCGATAAACGAAATCACTAAAAGTGAACATAATCAACATCTTCCATCACTCGAAACGGTGATGCCTGAAGTGTACCGCGAACTTGATCAGATACAAAAGCGCCTCGAAAGGCATTACCGCGATATGCTTGATATTGAATTTACCATACAGGAAGGGAAACTTTATATGTTGCAGTGCAGGGTAGGAAAACGTAATGGCCCGGCAGCACTTAAAATGGCCATCGATATGTTTCATGAAGCACTTATCGGTAAGAAAGAAGTGGTCATGCGTGTGGATCCTTCTCAGCTGGATGAAATTTTACATCCCATCATTGACCCTGCTGCCGAACTCAGGGTAAAACCATTGGCATCAGGACTTCCGGCAGGACCAGGCGGAGCCAGCGGACAAATCGTATTTACCCCTGTCGATGCTGTTGAATGGACAAAAGAGGGTAAAAAAGTGATTTTGGTCAGAGAAGAGACCAATCCTGAAGATATTGAGGGAATGAGAGCTGCAGAAGCAATTCTGACAGCAAAAGGTGGCATGACCAGTCATGCTGCGCTGGTTGCCAGAGGTTGGGGAAAATGCTGCATTGTTGGTGCCGGCTCACTTCATATCAACCTTTCTGAAAAGACCCTGACCATTGGTGATAAAGTTTTCAAAGAAGGAGATGTCCTTTCTCTGAATGGCAGCAAGGGATATATTTATGAGGGAGAAATGCCGATGATAAAATCAGCAGAAGAAAATCTTGACTTTATTGAGTTTATGGAGATTTGCGATGATATTAAGGTGATGAAAATCAGAACCAATGCAGATACACCTGAAGATGCCCGCAAAGCAAGAGAATTCGGAGCTGAAGGTATTGGCCTTTTCCGCACAGAACACATGTTTTATGGTAAGAATGCCGAAAAACCTTTGTTTTTGTTAAGAAAAATGATAATTTCAAAAACAGAGGAAGAAAGGAGAAAAGCATTGGATGAACTTTATCCCTTTGTAAAGGAAGATGTGAAAGGTACCATGGAAGCTATGGATGGATTTCCGGTTACATTCCGTACACTTGATCCGCCACTGCACGAATTTGTTCCTCAAAATCAGGAAGAAAGAGTTAAGTTGGCTCAGTCGTTGAACATCAGTCTTGAAGAATTTAGTTTCAGGGCAGATGCTCTTCATGAAAACAATCCGATGATGGGGCATCGTGGTGTCAGGTTGGGTATTACACATCCTGAAATAACAGAAATGCAGGCAAGAGCTATTTTTGAAGCCACTGCAGAGCTTATTCAGGAAGGTAAAAATCCGTTTCCTGAAATCATGATACCTGTTACCTGTATTGCTACAGAACTCGAACACCAATACAAAATCATTAATAAAATACACGCAGAAGTTTGTGAAAAATTCGGCATGAACGAAATTCCGCATCTCGTTGGAACCATGATTGAAATACCAAGGGCAGCACTAACCGCAGCCAAAATAGCTGAACATGCCCAGTTTTTCTCATTTGGCACCAACGATCTTACCCAGATGACCTATGGCTTTTCGCGTGACGATATAGGTGGCTTCCTGCCTCTTTACCTTAAAAATAAAATTCTTCCTTTTGACCCCTTCAATATTCTTGATCAGGAAGGAGTTGGGGAACTGATGAAATTTGCCGTGGATAAAGGAAGGGTTACCCGTCCCAAACTTAAGGTCGGTATTTGCGGTGAACATGGCGGAGAGCCTTCAGCAGTGGAATTTTGCCATAAAATAGGATTTGATTACGTCAGCTGTTCGCCTTTCCGTGTCCCTATTGCCAAACTGGCTGCTGCTCAGGCCAATGTCAGATTTAAACGATAGACTGATTTTTTAAGTTATTGCAAAAATATTTTCTTTTAAACGAAAGAAAATATTGGTTTTTTGGTCTTATCCTTGTTTAATTATCGTGCTATAATTTTTTACAAATGAAAAAAACCGCATTATTATTTATTTTATCCCTTTCATTGGTCTTTCAAAGTCTGTCACAACCCGGGAAATTCAATGGCAACATGCCAAAAGACGGTAAAATAACCGGAAGGGTAATTGATGAAACCACCAGACATGGGGTTGCTTATGCAAGCATTTCCCTTCATTCTGAAAAAGATTCTTCCATTGTGGGGGGTACGATCACCGATAACGGGGGTTATTTTGAAATTTCAAACCTGGCTTACGGTAAATATTATGCATGGGTTACCTTTATTGGTTATGAGAAAGTTAAAATTCCCGAAATTCATATTTCTCCGAAGCAAAAAGAAGTGATCCTTGGCAACATCAGTATAAAAGAATCATCGCTTGTGCTGAATGAAGTTGAAATTTCGACAGATAAAAGGCATATTGAGTATAAAGTGGATAAAAAGGTCATCAACGTTACCCAGGATATTATTGCCGCAGGAGGAACAGCTGTAGATGTGCTTGAAAATACACCCTCCGTGCAGGTGGATGTTGACGGGAATCTCACTCTCAGAGGCAGTGGCAGTTACACCGTTCTGATTGACGGCAAACCTTCTGTTTTATCAGGAAGTGATGCCTTAAAACAAATTTCAGCCTCAACGATAGAAAAAATTGAAATCATCACCAATCCTTCCGCAAAATACGACCCTGATGGAATTGGCGGAATCATCAACATTATTCTCAAAAAAAGCATTACAGAAGGATTTAACGGAATCATCAATGCCGGAGTAGGAATGTTTAAAAACTATTCGACAGATGGAACTTTCAACCTTCGTACCGGGAAAGTCAACCTGTTTGCCGGATACGACCTGAATAAGAGAGGTGGTCCGGGCAAATGGATCAACGAAAGAGAAGCAGATTTTGACACAGTTACTATCTTTACCAATGCTGATGCCGACAGATCACGAAATTTTGGCGGATATTCCTTCAAAACCGGCCTTGACTGGGAAATTAACAAGGTTAACTTTATGACCTTTTCAGCTGATTATGGACAAAGAAATTTCGGTTTTACAGGTAACAGCCGATACCATGAATATACTCAGCCCGTTATTTATGATTATTATTATCTCAGGGATAACCTGAGCAGTAATACCCACAATACTTTTAATACCAACCTGTATTATCAGCACAAATTCCTCCAGCCTAATCACAATTTCAGTGCGTCTGTCAATTACTCTCTGTTCTCAGGCGACAACTATGAGCTGAACACCAATCAGTTTTCAGACAGCCAGTGGAATGGAATTGCAGCCAAAACTGAAGACAGGGCAACCTCTGAAGTCAATGGGA
>JAAYUY010000184.1 GCA_012517435.1 Sphingobacteriales bacterium
GACCACTTTGATATAATCACCTTTTTCCTGTAGTGTTGCACCAATACCTTCGAGCCGGCCGGATATATTAATGTCGAAATCCTCTTTTTGTTTGGGAGCATAATATTCGGTATGCGGATCAAAAACACCTGCTATGCAATTAAAATACAATGCCAAACGGTCGGAATCACGTAATTTTTTCATCCTTGCAAAAAATTCCTCATGTGCAGCCAACACTTTTTGCCTTGCCTCTTTTTCAAGCTCTTCAAAGCTTTTCACGGTTCCTGTATCCATTTTCGCCTGTTCATTATAGGCATCCAAAAGTCTGATTAATGTCTGATATTTCAGGTATTTCCGCCACGATTCCTTTAAAGCTGCCGGATTTGCCGCATACTCTGCCTTCTCTTCATCTGTTTCGTAATACTCTTTTACCTTGAAATCAAAAGGAGTTGAAAGCAAGTCTTTGTACCATGATTCAACCTCTGCGGTACGCTTCAATAACAACTCCACCGATAGATCGTAAAACTCAAAAGTGGTTGCCTTAACCTGATCATCTAATTTATCGTAATATTGTTTCAAAAGATCATAATCTTCCTTTGTCAGAAATCTTTTCCCGTAATCAAGTCTTTTCAGGTAGAGGTTAAATAATTTTTCAGAAAAATTATCATCAAATCTGACCTCAAGATAATGAGCCATCTGAAGGGTTTGCGTGATGGCCTGTAAGATAGCCTGTCGTTCGTCTTTATCGGCATGAGGCTTTTTATAGGAGGTGAATACGAATAAAACAACAATCCCCAATGGAAACAAAAACCATTTTTTCATAAAAGCATTTTTAAAATTGAAAAAAGTTCATTTCTTAATTAACACAAAGGTAAAATTTATATCTTTGTCCGAATCTCAGGACATGCAATAATTATTCAATTGTCCCTGTTAAGTTGAAGAATATCGGGCTTTTTATTGAATTAAGCATTTTGAAAAAAAAATTGTTACATTTCAGCACTTAATGGCACACAGCATTGTTTTCACATTCAGTAGAAAAAAAATTTGGAATGACAGAGCTACGGTTGTACTTTTGAAACATAAATTAACTTTCTTAAAAATGAAACATTTACTTATTGTTTTAATCTTTCTTACAATATCAGAATATGGGCTTCAGGCACAAGATCCTGAATTTACGCAGTATTATGCCAATCCGATTTATCTGAATCCTGCTTTTGCCGGCACCGCCAAAGGCCCGCGGTTTATCATGAATTACAGGAATCAATGGGTAGGTTTGCCCTATTCATTCGTTACTTATGCAGGCTCGTACGATCAGCATTTTGATGCACTTGGCGGGGGTATCGGGTGTCAGTTCATGTATGACGTGGCCGGAGAAGGTCAATTATCTACAGGTTCTTTTGCTTTCATGTATTCCTATCACCTGAACCTGACACAAAAATTCACCGTAAAAGCTGCCCTGCAAACATCCATCAACCGCAAACAAATCAATTTTGATAAGCTTATTTTCCCTGATCAGATACATCCCCGGTTGGGAGTTGTCAGGCAAACCATCGAGAATATCCCTCCGGGTTTTTACACCATGGATCCCTATATCGATTTCAGTGCCGGCTTTTTAGGATTTACCAAGACCTTTTATTCAGGATTTGCCGTCAATCATATCAATACGCCAAAAGTAACCTTCCTTGATGACAAAAGCAGTATTTTACCAATGAAATTCACTGCCCATGCCGGAATGCTGATTCCTCTTGAAAATACCCGTGAACCAAGCCGCTTTTTCTCTCCAAACCTCCTCGTCCAGACCCAGGGAAATTTCTTCCAGTTTAATCTGGGTGGATATTACATGAAAAACAACTTCATTACGGGTGTATGGTGGAGACAGACCTCCCGTAATATTGATGCCATCATGGCTCTGATTGGCTTTAAAAAAGATCCTTTTAAGATCGGATACAGCTATGACATGACCCTCAGTGATGTCAGACTGGGTGGCAGAGGCAGCCATGAGATTTCA
>JAAYUY010000185.1 GCA_012517435.1 Sphingobacteriales bacterium
AATGGAACCTGTCATTATTCCTGCCCAAAGCTTTATTGCAAACAAAAATGTATTGACGACTGTGGAAAGCCAGCCTTCCAGCAACGCTATTTTTCTGTTTTTGTCTTTCATATTTCAGATTTATAAAATCTTCTTCCTGATGATTTTTCCGGTCTCTGTCCTTGAAATCTCATTCTGACAAATTATTTCTTTTATCTTTTCGTGTTTTTCCAGCAGATCATTACAAGTATTTATAATTTTTTCTTTCAACTCCCCTTCCGGTTCATCGCTCTCCATGACAAGGCAAATTTTCTCACCGTATTTTTCATCCCTTTTCCCTGTCACATAAAAGGTTTTCCCACCTGTCAATACATGCAAAACACCAAATATCTTTTGTTCAATGAATTCAGGATTGATTTTTATCCCACCCGAATTTATGACAAAATCTTTGCGCCCTTTGATGATAAAAGATTTTTTACCTAAAATCTCTACAATATCATTGGTTTCCAGCCATTTATTGTTTGTAACAGTACTCCTGATCATGAGGCAGTTTTCTTCATTCAGGCTGATTTCCACTTCCGGTAAAAGTGTAAAAAATGCTTGTTTACCCGGGTGATTCAGCTTCCGCAAGGCAATATGCGTCAGGGTTTCTGTCATTCCATAGGTTTCATAAACAGGAAACGGCATGTTTTCAAAAAGTTTTTCCTGAAAGCTGTTGACTGCATTTCCGCCTGCAATCACACCTTTGCACCCTTTCAGTTTTTCAATCATTTCTGGTTTTGACTGAATCAGGTTCTGCAACTGAAAAGGAATAAATGCCGCCAGGTCAATATGAATTTCTTCCCTGGCCGGAATTTCAGGTAAGGCTGAAGGTTCACTCATCACTATGTTCATTTTACCTGTTAATGCACGGATGAGCATCATAAATCCGGCAACTTTTTTTACCGGTAAACACAGGAAAAGCGTATCTCCGGCAGTCAGCCCAAAAAAATTAATTGTTTGTAACGCACTGTATTCCAACTGCTTTCGGGAAAATGTAATTAGTGATGGCTGACCCGTACTTCCTGAGGTGCTTAATGTAAAGATGTCCTGATTTTCCAACCACGACCTCAGTACGTCAGCCGATGCTCCTGCCATACTGTTTTCCGCTTCAAAACAGCGAATAAATTCGTCCAAACTATAACAGGTACCTTTATATAAAATCCACTGATTCACTGATTAAAACAAATTTGAAGCTTTTTTATCAGGCATGATAACCTCAAGAATGGCGGTTCTTTCCTTTTCTTTAATAAATTTTTCAAGAACGGATAAATCATTTCTGTCAAACACAAGTTTATGATAATCAATATGGAAAGACTTAGCCAAAGCATAAATATCCACAGGCACATAACTGGCAAAATAACTTTCAATTTCAGCTTGTGCGGAAGGGCCTTCCATTCGCCTGAATATATTTCCTCCTTTGTTGCTAATGACAATAATCTTCAGATTATCAGGAAGATACTTGTTCCATAAAGCGTTAGAATCGTAAATAAAACTCTGGTCACCAATGATCAGGAAATTTTGTTTATCACTTTGCGAACTAAACCCGAAAGCAGTACTGACAGAACCGTCAATTCCGGAAGTTCCCCTGTTTGAATAAACCTGAATTTGCTTACATTGCGGCTGTTTGTAAAATCCATATTCATTGGCCAGCCTGACCGGCATGCTGTTGCCCAGATGTAAAACGCTGCCGTCTGGTATCATCTGCATAATGTATGATACCAGATATAACTCATCGTCATGATCAAGCTTTTGTAAATATTCAATATGATATTGATTTTCAAAATCTTTCCACAACTTCAGATAATCTGATGGAGACGAAAGTGAAAGCTTATTTTCAAGAATACATTCAAAAAAATCTTCAGGTGTTGCCTGAATGGTACGGGTCAGACACTGATAGGTATCAGCTGATTCGTTGTATGGGTCGATGTGCCAGTGTTCGGTAGGTTTGTTTTGCCTTAAAAACTCTTTCACTTTTTTGGAAACGGTATATTTCCCAAAAGTCAGAAGCAAACCGGGACGAAGCTGCAAGCGGTTTTTTTCATTCTGTAAGATGAAATCAGGATGATGGACAACTGTTTGTATTCCATGAAGATTGGCAGTTATGTCTGCCAACAAGGGAATGTGGTAACGATTTGTAAATACTTCAAGAATATTTCTCAAACGAAGATTATAGCCCGACATTCCCGGGACAATGAGGATTCTTTGAAATTCATTTATTTTATTAAAAATCTGAATATCAATGCTTTGTGTGATTTCAGGATGGTTGTAATTTTTGATTTGAACAGATTCGGGAAGTTTAAAAACTTTACTGTAAAGTGGTTCACGTAGTGGCAAATTGATATGAACCGGACCTGGAACCGGATAGACTGAGGAGTGAAAGGCTGAGCTTAAAAAATCTTTCAGGTCATCCTCTTTTTCTTTATATGATTCAATATCAATGTGATAACTAAATCGTATATTGGGTTTAAAAACATCCTGCTGAAAAATGGTTTGGTTTTCCCCTATGCCAATCCATTCGGGAGGCCTGTCGGCAGACAATACAATGAGCGGCAGCCGTTGGTTAAAAGCCTCAGCCACTGCCGGTGAATAATTCAGCACGGCTGTTCCGGAAGTACAAACCAACAAAACGGGTTTTTGGTGAAAACGGGCAATACCCAAGGCAAAATAAGCTGCTGAACGTTCATCATTGATAACGTAAGACTTAAACAAGCCGCTCCTGAATACCGGAAGGGCAATGGCGGCACTTCTGGAACCGGGTGATAAAACTGCTGCACATACTCCGCAACTTTTTGCTATATAACTCAGCTGTGTAAATACTTTCAGATAGTATTCCGGCCTGTTGGTCATGGTGTTAAAAGATTACGAAGCGTATCCATCTTTTTCTCCGTCTCATCCCACTCCAGCTCTGCCACAGAGCCCTCTACAATACCAGCTCCTGCGAAAAACTGAAGTCTGTCTTTCAACACTTTAACACAGCGAAGATTGACAAAAAACGAAAAGTCCTGATAAGAAGAAAAATAACCCAGATATCCCCCAAATAGCTGACGGTCGTGCTTTTCATTCTTTAAAAGAAATTGTAAAGCCGGATTTTTGGGAAGACCACCGATGGCGGGAGTCGGATGAAGCTCTTCCAACAGTTTGATAATCTGCTCTTTATTTATTTCACCTGTAAATCTGGAGAGGAAATGACGAAGTTCTCCGGCTGTAAAATATTCGGGGAGACTTTCCCTGAAATCAATTTTCAGATGAAACAACAACTCCCTGAGATATTCCGAAACACGTTCCTGCTCAGATTTATTTTTTTTAACAATTGTTTCATTTTCATTTCCGGCATGAAGCAGGGTCCCGGCAAGAGAATGTATTTCAAAAGTACTGTTTTTCACTGAAAAAAACAATTCGGGAGTTGCTCCCAGCCATGTTCCGTATTCCGGAGTGGACACAAGACTGACAAAAGCATGGGAATATTTTTGGGCAGCTGAAAGAAAAAGCCTGACAGGACAAAAATTATGCGGCAACTTCATACCTGATTGTCTGGAAACAACAACTTTTACGAGTTTATGCCGTTGAATTTCATCCAAGGCATTATTGACCAGTGTATAAAAATCTTCCCTGCTGTAATCATAAGATTTACTGTTGTTTACATACCATTGAGCTTTTCCGTTTTTATCAGGCATGACGTTATCTTTCCTGATGCAACAAACCCCGTTTCCCGGATTGAACGGATGAATGACAAATGAATTTTCTTCAACTGTGTGAATGTCTTTCCTGATGACAGGACCATAAATAGCATGAATAGTATGCTCTCCCGGACGTTTCCACGCAGCAAAACCAAGATGGCTGTTTACAGAAAAATAAAACTGTCGCTTAATATGTTCATAGTCCACATTCATCCGGAAAAATCAACAAATTTCCAACTGCAAAGGTATCTAATTCAGCTTTTAAATTAATCTTTAACAGAATACATATGGAAAGAAGAGGTAAAAATTTCAGAGTGCTTATTATCAGGCATCCCCTACTCAAATTAATTGACTTTCAAGTGCGATATGTTCTCCTAAATATTAAAACTGAATCATTGAATGATAAACAAATCTTATTTTCACCACCTGCAAAGCATAAAACTTTCATGCTCTCTGTCTGTCAGTACTGTTTCTTCCGGTATTTCTGATTGTTTTGCGGAAGAATATTGTTTAAAAACTTTGCTATTTATCCGGGTAACAGAGGAACAAATCCATTTTTCTACCTCATACCTGAAAAAGTTTGAGGTAATCATCAAAAACAAAAATGCGGTTTCGGCTTTGTCCTGTTATTTCTTTGAGT
>JAAYUY010000186.1 GCA_012517435.1 Sphingobacteriales bacterium
GCCCTGACTTCCTGACGGTGATTGGCACCTGCTTTAGCCAGTTGGGTTTTCAGTGTCATGATTTCGTCTATCTTCTTATCAATAGCGTTTTTATCAGGTTTATCTGCTGTTTCCAGCACACGGAGTTCGGCTTCCTTGATTTTTACCTGATTTTTCAGGTTGGTTACTTCTTTCAGGTGTTTAACATTCAGGGCATCGATTTTCTTTTGCTGGTCATCAGTCAGGTTAGGAATCATTTTACAATTCCCACTGCCTGGTCCGCCATTCGGACAATTACCCGGACCTCTCTGTGCGATACCGGCTAGCGGTAAAATCATCATCATGGCTATTGCCAGAGTTTTCATTTTCTTTAACATTCTTGTTTTCATAGGATTAATTTCATTGGTTAACAAACAGCAATAGGACAATCATGTATGTAAAATCTTGCACATGAAATAAAAAAAAAGCAGCCTTTAAGAAAAAGCTGCTTTTAAGTTATTGAGAATGATTAAATTATCTTACAATTAATTTTGAAGTCAGGCTTTCATTCCCGCTTGTCAAAGTAATAATATAGGTGCCTGGTTTCAGTCCTGAAGCATCAACCGGAAGTTCATGCTGTCCGGCTTTCAGGTTACGATATTGATTTTCTGTTACTTTTTTACCCAGAATATCAAAAATGGTTACCCTGACATCTGAAGTATTCGGTATGTTAAAGCTGATCACCGATTCGTAGGTAACAGGATTAGGATAAATTCCGTTAAGTGAAATTTCCTTGCGGTTATCTTCCTTGATGGAAACACCGGCACCCGGGCCGATAACATCATTCAGTATATCCTGAACGGGGATTTTGAGGTAGAAAATGTAGTTGATTGTCGGAGGATCGCCATTCTGGACTTCTGTTCCCGGTTCTTCGTCTTCCTGATAATAAAAATGAAGGTAATTGTCGGCTTTTTTGGCACAATGACCAAAGACATTTTCCATCACGGGATTGTCGGAAATGTTTTGAGCAGGTCCCCATGTCTTTCCGCCATCTTTGGTATAGGTAACATAAATATCCCTGTAGTTTTCACCATTCACGGGTGAAATGGCTTCTTCGACAGGGGAAGAATAAATGAGGAAGAGGTTGCCGTTGTCGTCAATAGCAGCATTGGGCATTGTGGTTAATCCGGTACTTCCGTAGCGGCCTCCACTGGCTATCGTGGTGTTCCATGTTGGCTCTTCAATATCGATTCTGCCGTTTTCATTACGGTCAAGAACGGCTGCCGTAGGAATTCTTCCCTGATTGGGATAGGTTAGGAAATGTTCATAATGGCTTGTGATTTTATCAATGATTTCGACAACAAATGAGTCGAGCATGATAACAGAATCCGGTGGCACCAAAACGGAGTCTAAAGCGTTTCCGGTCAGGGTATCCCATTTGGTAATGTTGTAGTAGGTAGGCCAGACGGTCATGTTAGTGGCTTGAAATGGATTACTTTTGTTGTTATATAAAGTAAGAGCAATAGATGGCTTAGGTATCATGGAAACTGTTGAGTCAGCTGTATTGAATTTTTGCCAGTATGATGGTTTGAACATGAAATGAATTTGATTGGCGACTTTGCCGTCAACCCAAAGGCGATAGACGATGGTATCTTTATAAAAGGTATCATAAACCAATGCTGAATCAGGTGTACTGATGTCGTTCCAGTAATAAATTCCGTTTGAAGTGGGATAATAGCGGAATGA
>JAAYUY010000187.1 GCA_012517435.1 Sphingobacteriales bacterium
GTATAGAAGATTATTTTGATGTCCATAGCGAGCGACATGTTTTCGATGTACAAAATATCAAATTTCATCCGCTGAATCATTTGTTCCACATTTTCGGCATAGCCGAATTTGATTTGTCCCCAGCTGGTAATCCCGGGTTTTACCTTTAATAAATAACGGTATTGGGGTGCCTGTTCGATAATTTTATCAATATAATATTGCCTTTCAGGCCTGGGACCTATGATAGACATCTCTCCTTTTAATACATTGAAAAACTGTGGAATTTCATCAATTCGGTATTTTCGTAAAATCCGTCCTACTTTGGTAATTCGCGGATCGTTGGCGTATGATAGTTCAGGGCCGTTTTTTTCAGCATCCTGAACCATAGTGCGAAACTTAATGATTTTGAATGGCTTAAAGTTTTTTCCAATCCTTTCCTGAAGATAGAAAACCGGGCCTTTTGAATCGAGTTTAATCAAAATGGCAATAAACAGCATGAAGGGGAGTGAAAGAATTAAAATCAGGGAAGAAAAAACAATGTCGATAATCCGTTTCAGGTTTTGCTGCCATCCGGGCATGATTTCAGGTGAAATATCAATCAGGGCAGTGCCGAAAATATAATTAAGCTTAACACTTCCGCTGATTAAATCGTAATTGTCGGGGATGATTTTAATATTAATGTTTTCTTCCTTTAGGGAGGCAATAATATGGTTCAGTTTTTCGTGCTCACTGGTGTCGATGGCAATGATAACCACCTCAATCTGATGACGTTGGATGATGGATTTTATATCCTGATATTTCCCCAGGCAGGGGAGTATCCCTTCCAGTGCAGGCTCCGGCTGACTGTTGACCAGTACATAGCCTGAAAATCTGTATCCCTGTGAATGCTTTTCACTTTCCAGCTCTTTGTATAAGGCAAGTGCTTTTTCATTGCTGCCAATCATCAGGGTGTTAAATGAAATTTTTCTTGCCCAGATTTTATGTTTGATCATGGTCAGAATAACCAGACGGGCTGTGGTGATGAGGAAAAACTGAAGTGAAAAAAGGGTTAAAAATGTCTTTCTGTAAAAGGTATAATTTCTGACCTCGTCATCGAGCAGCAAAACAAAAAAAATGAAAAGCGTTCCTAAGAATGTGATAACCAATGAATTGGCTATTTCTTTCAGCCTTGATTTCCGGTACAGATCCCTGTAAGTTCCGGTGAGCCAGTAAATCAGCACCCAATAAAGCGGAATGAGAACAATGGCGATGAAAAAATTTTCATCAAAATTGACAGGGACTTTATAGCCATATTTTGCCGGCTCTATAACCAGCTTGCGGTAAATAAAGAAAAGTGTCCATGCTGTTCCTGAGAAAAACAGGTCAGACAATACATATTCTATCGTAAATTTCTTTCTGTTCACCTTTCTCTAATTATTTGTAAACCAATAGTTTAATATTATCAATGAAGATGTAGGAGGTATCTGAGGCCGTGTTGACAGCTCCAAGGAAAAACCTGAAAACATTTCCCTGCGGCTCATACAAAAGCTCAGTCCCCAGATTGGCATATACCTTTTTCCATGTTTTGGTCGGATTCAGGTTGATGAGGTTTCGTTTGACCGAATTGGTCAGGCTGATGCTGTAATAACCGATGGTAAGCACTTCATCTGTTTTAAAATTGATTTCAATGAAAGCTGATTTATTTCTGGGAATATCGTAAAGATCTTCCCCTTCGATTTCAAATATGTCGTTTTTTGCAGGTAAAACCACTTTCAGCGAATAATCTCCTTCAAACTTTTCTGTATTTGAATTTGTCCTGTAAACCAATGCATTATTCAGGTTTGAAGGGTCAAAAATAACATTGCCTCCTTCAAAGTCTTCATTAAAGGCAAGTAAAAATTTGTTTCCGGCATACCAGATATTGGGTTGTATGGTGTCGGTGGTTGATGGCTTAAATAAATGATTATCAATATAATAAGTATAAAATGGGTAGGGGAGGCGGGTGTTCGAAATACCATTTTCCTTTATACCAGGCATGATGATGAGTTTCTGAATATCATTGGCAAGTACAGGAAATGTGGCTGGCAATTCAAAAACACCGATTAGTTTATCATTGACAATGACCCACGCATCGGTAATTTTGTGAGAGAGGCTTCCGAAACTGTCGTAATTACCGTGAAGTGAAAAGCTGTCAATGTGCAGATAGGCAGGAATATCTTCCGGAGGGTTGATTAGCTGGCACGACCGGGAAAAAATTCCCGTTAAAACAATCAGTATCAGTGAGAGATGTTTTTTCAAGAAAATGAAATTTTATTTAGTTTTTCATTGATTTTTTCAAGGATAATGTATGCCAGCCTCAGCGAACGAAATCCGTCCTCGATGGTTACTACCGGCTCAGTGTTTTCCATGATGGACATGGCAAAGAGGCGCAGTTCCTCACGAATGGCATTTATTTCAGGTACTTTTGGTTTGTGAATGGTAACCTGTTTTTTGGGTTTTCCGTTTCCGGGATCAATGGTCATCGAAAGAGGGTTCAGGTTTATTCCTTTTAGTTCATTTATGCGGATGATGTCGAGTTTTTTCTCCAGAAAATTAATATTAAAATATGCGTTTTTTTGAAAAATACGCATTTTCCTTTCATTTTTAAGGGATGCTCTTGAGGCAGTCAGGTTGGCCACATACCCATTTTCAAACTCAATTCTGGCATTGGCTATATCGGGAGTATCGCTAACCACCGGCACTCCTGAGGCTGAAACATGGCTGATTTCCGAATTAATCAGGTGTAGCACCAGATCAAGGTCGTGGATCATCAGGTCGAGAACAACTGAAACGTCTGTTCCGCGTGGATTGTATTGTGAAATACGTGTGGCTTCAATAAATGCTGGGTCAAGGCCTTCTTCCTGAGCTGCTAAAAATGCGGGATTGAAACGCTCCACATGTCCTACCTGTGCCTTCACTCCGCTTTTCCTGACTTTTTTCACCAGAATATCAGCTTCTTCGAGCGTGTAAGTCAGTGGCTTTTCAATA
>JAAYUY010000188.1 GCA_012517435.1 Sphingobacteriales bacterium
AAAATCAAGCCATAGGTGTCTTAACCGCATGTTCCCCGACAAGTTGTTTAAAATCTTCTCATGGAAATAAATTTATGATTTGACTTAAAAGCGTTATTTTTACCATGGGTTGGTTTGTTTGTTTTTTGCAAAAGTTGCCTGAAAACAGGCAACTTTTGCCAACCCTTTCAAATTTTTTTTATTTTGGACAGATGTGAACTAAAATGAATTAATATGGAAAATAAAACAAAAACATGCCTGATTACAGGAGCCACAAGCGGTATCGGAAAAGCAGCCGCAACAGAACTCGCCCGCAGAGGATTTCATGTCATTATCACTTACCGCAATAAAGAAAAAGCATTAAAAGTAATGGATGAAATAAAACAAAAAAGTGGTAATCAATCTGTTGAAGGTTTCTTTGTGGATTTTGAATCACTCGCTTCTGTGCGGGATTTTGCAATTGAATTCAAATCAAAATACGACCATCTTGATGTTTTAATCAATAATGCAGGTATCTGGGAAACAAAACGGTCGGAAACCAAAGACGGCATCGAAAAAATGTTTGGTGTCAACCACCTCGCTCCTTTCCTGCTGACAAATTTACTTCTTGATGTGCTGAAAAAAAGTGCTCCTACACGTATTGTGATTACTGCCAGCGAAGCTCACCGTTTTTCCGGTATCGACTTTTCTGATCTTGAATCTAAAAACAACTTCGGAACCATGAAGGCTTATGGTCAATCAAAACTGGCCAATATTCTTTTCACCAAAGAGCTTTCTGAAAGGCTGAAAGACAGCGGAATTACTATCAACTGCCTGCATCCGGGTGTTGTCAATACCAATCTTTTCGAAAAATTCAGCCCTGGAATGAAAAAGATTTCTTCCCTGTTTTTGATAAGTCCTGAAAAAGGAGCTGAAACGACAGTTTTTCTCGCTGCTTCACCTGAAGTGGAACACATCAGTGGAGAGTATTTCAGCAAAAAGAAAATCAAAAAAAGCAGCAAAATCAGTTACGACAAAGCTACAGCGAAAAAACTCTGGGATGTCAGCATGGAATATGTCAAAGATTATCTTTGATTTAACCTAAACTTTAGCCGGTACCTTAATCTTTCTTTTCGATAAATCCTTTTTGTCAACGTCAGATAGCATAAGCCTTGCTATATTTACCGTAAGGAAAATATTATGCTATTCAGTTAAAAACAGGCATTTAATTAAAAACAAGATGAGGATACTTTATTTTTCAACAGTAATAATCTTTTTGCTGACATTCAGCTCATGCAAAAGAGATCAATCTGAAAACGACAAGGAAGATCAAAAGAAAGAGGCTTCAGGTCAGGCCGAAAAAGAAATCAAACCTATCGAAACAGATGAAGGAGGCCGGCCAAAGAATCCGAATTACCATCCGGTTAACGCAACAATTATTGGTTTTGTCAAAGGTGGTGCGAATGTCAATGTCATTCTGGATGAGCTTGACATCGGAAATATCTATCCCATTTATTCCGCAGTTGTTGATGAAAACAACACGTTTCGCTTTGATTTTCAAGTAAATGAACCATCTATTTACCAGCTCCGTTTTCCTAACGGAAATATTCACCTGTTTCTCAGAGGCGGTACCGTAAAA
>JAAYUY010000189.1 GCA_012517435.1 Sphingobacteriales bacterium
GCTCTGATGACATTTGGATTGTAAAGATCGGTCTGATTTCCGGCAATTAAAACGGCATCAACACCGGCAGCATCACAGGTACGCAAAACTGCCCCTATGTTTCCGGGTTTTTCAATATTTTCCATGACGAGGATCAGGGGGTTTTCAGGTAATATCAGATGATCCGGATGAAGGTTTCTGGCGTGTGCTATGGCCAACACATTTTTAGTGTCTTCGCGGTAGGCCAGTCGGCCAAAACTTTTATCATCGAGTAAAAAATATTCATCCGCCTGAATTTTTGTATTATCCAGAAAATCAATAATTTCTTTCTCCGTCATTCTGGAAGCAGGAAATAAAAGGCTTTCAAAGGAGTAGCCTCCCTCCTGTGCATGCCTGACTTCACGCAAACCTTCAATAAGAAACAAACCGCTTTCTTTTCGCTCCTTTGCACTCCCAAGCGAGCGGCATAATCTGACCAGCGGATTCTGAAGGCTGCTGATATATTTAAATCGTATATCCATTAAACAAAAATAAGGGTGCATCTTTGCAAAGGCAAATTTAGGCCATTGTGATGAAAATAATCAATGTCAGCGGCTGGAAAGATTATGAACTGTTAGACAGCGGTCATTTTGAAAAACTGGAACGCTTCGGGAAATACATTTTGGCGCGTCCGGAGCCGCAGGCAGTATGGCAAAAATCATGGAGTGAACAGGAATGGCAAAAAATGGCTGATGCCTGGTTTAAACGTAAAAGAGCAAATAAAGGGGAAGCCCTGAACCCTAACGAATCGGGGGATTGGATAAAAAAATCAGGAATGCCGGAACAATGGAAAGTATCATATAACTACAAAAAAATGAGGCTGACATTCCGCCTGGGAATGACTGCCTTTAAACATATCGGATTGTTCCCGGAACAGGCCGAAAACTGGAATTATATTTATGATAAACTTTCTGAATATGGGAAAGGGAGCCGATTTTTAAACCTTTTTGCCTATACGGGAGGAGCTTCGCTGGCTGCAAAAGCGGCCGGTGCCGATGTGGTGCATGTCGATTCGGTCAGGCAGGTGATCAACTGGTCTCGGGAAAATATGGAATATTCAGGATTGGACGGAATCCGCTGGGTAGTGGAAGATGCACTGAAATTTGTCAGGCGGGAGGTTAAAAGAGGTAGTAAATATAATGGAATCATCCTCGATCCGCCTGCATACGGAAGAGGACCTGGAGGCGAAAAATGGGTTCTTGAAGAACAAATAGATGAAATGATACATGGTTGCAATAAATTATTAATTGGCAATCAATCATTTATGATTATTAACCTGTATTCGGTGGGTTTTTCAGCACTCATTGCAGAAAATATGGTCAGAAAATATGGAGGGCGGGAGGTGGCAGCTGAAAGCGGAGAACTTATCATGACCGACAGGAATGGATTTGTATTGCCGTTAGGGGTATTTTGCCGTTTCAGCAGATGATTTTTCTTCGAAGAAAGTCGTTATAATGAAAAATTAAGGCTTTGATGATGATTATTATTTATTAGCAGTGTAACGA
>JAAYUY010000190.1 GCA_012517435.1 Sphingobacteriales bacterium
AGCTGTATTGTTATCAGCAGCAGGAGCCCATTCTGTACCGTTCCATTTCAGAACCTGTCCGCTGGAAGGAGCAGTGGTGGAGACATTGTTGCCTTGCAGTTTTCTTGCATTCCAGAGAGCGCTGTCATTGAAAGCTGACAACACACCTCCTGAAAGATTCAATCCGGTTCCATAATTAATTTCGAGTTCGCCTGAGGTAAATTTTAAACCGCTGTTGGCTGAAATTTTAGTGCTGACAACGTTTGAAGTAATATCAATTCCGTTACCGGCAGTATAAACATAATTGGCTTCATCGACATATTTCCATTCTCCTGAGGCATTGTCGAAGCGGAGCATCTGTTTATCATTGGGAGCAGTGGTGGGAAGGGGTTTGTCATATAATTTACTGGCATTCCAGATGTGTTTGTTGCTGTCGGCATTGATGACGGTTCCGCTGATGGTGATACCGCTGCCTGAGGTATAGAGTGTTCCGGCATCGGCTGCTGGCGTCCAGTTGGTCCCATCCCATTTAAGCACCTGGCCGGTTACCGGAGCGGATGTGGAAACATTTCTTCCCCTGATTTGGGCTGCATTCCAGAGATCTGTGTTGTTATCGGCACTGATGGTTGTTCCTGTGATAATGATTCCTGTTCCTGCCGTGTAGGAAGTGCCGGTTTCATCAGCAGCTTCCCAGCGGGAATTACCTGAATTCCACTTTAGTATTTGACCGTTCAAGGGGGTAAGGGGAGTTACTACATTGGTTCCTGAAATTTGTCCGGCATTCCAGATGGCCTGACTGTTTGTTGCGCTGATTGTATTTCCTGTAATATTGATGCCTGCACCGGCAGTATATGAAGAGCCTGCACTATCGTTGGCAAGCATCCATGAATTTGCTGATGAATTCCATTTAAGAATCTGTCCGTTTGAGGGGGCTGCATTTGTAACATTTTTTCCCTGTATTCTGATAACATTCAGGTTGTTATATGCACCAATGACATCTCCTCCAGCCATTTTCCAGGAGGCATTTCCGTTATTGTCCGACATCAGAACAGCTCCATTCAAAGCTCCTGTGGGTAATTGGAATTTGGTAACTTCCAGTTTAATCGCTTTAATTGAATCAGGATTCATGTATTTTGGAATGGTAAAACCGCTCTTGACCGAGTCGGCATAGAGTGCATAAGGGACGGATAGCAGTCTGTTGGTTCCCATTGGAATAAGGCCGTTGCCGAAATCTACTCTGACTTCTATAAAATAGGTGGCTATTCCCCATGGAATTTTTGCAAAGGAAGAATACTGTCCGTTTCCGGTGGATTTTCCTTCTCCTATGACCAGGTCAAACAGCCCGAATTCATTGGTTTTTACGGAATGTCCTTCCTGCCAGGCGATTGGCCCGGTAGCAGTCCCTGAGCGTATGGTAATTTCAACAATCAGATTTCTGTTGACAATTGCCCTTCCATTGAAATCGCGTGCAACTGCTTGATAATTAAATCCTTTTGGTATTCCCTGAGCATTAGTTGTTAACCTTCCGCCAGTGAGGGTCAATACCAGTAACAAAAGATTTAACAAGTATATTTTCTTCATAAAAAGACTTTTAGCTTAGTTGATTTTAATGACTTTAAATTCAGCCAAAGAGGCTGATTTTTCCGGGGAATAAATTCTGACAAAATAATTTCCTCTGCTTAATGAGGTCAGATCAATAATGAAAGTGATTCCTGATGTATTGGGTATAGTTTCAAATTTAATATTTACTATCTGACCTAAATTATTGTAAACCAAAATATTAATGTTTGAAAATTCCCCTTCTCCGGTCAGGTTTACATGAACAAAGTCGGTGGTTGGATTGGGATAGGCATTGATGGTCAGGTTGTCCGGAAGATGATTGGTAATATCTGATAAATAAAGATTGGGGGGCTGCTGAAATCCCTGAGTAAGGATGAATGATCCCGACCTGAGAGTGGTTACTGCCAGTTCCCCGACCGTAAACGAAAGTCTGTATTCTCCGGCTACCAGATCTTTTCCTGCAGAGGCAATGACAGTAGGTGCCAACTGCTGCGAAAAGCATGTATTTATTAGGAGAACAGCAAAAAATAATACCGATAGTTTTTTCATATCATTTCTTATTTCCAAAGATATATCCAGCCAAAAATTCCGTTTTCTTTAAGTGTATTTTTCACTTTCAGGGCATCGTTGTAGGTGGCATATTTGCCCACATAAATATAGTAAAAGTCGCGGACTTCGTTGTAAATCATTTTGACTTCGAGTCCTTTGAGTGCCCATAATTCTATGGCTTTTCTAGCATTTTCAGGTATTTTGAAAGCTTCGACCACTACGAAAAACTGTCCGCCAACTTCTTTCAGCTTTTTCTCAATGTCTGCCAGCTCTTCATCTATTTCTTTTTGCTTGGAGGCCTGTTGCTCTTCGGCAAGGGTTTTTACGTTTGCCATTTCGAGTTCAAGCTCTTCGAGGCGTTGCTGAAGCAAATCGAGTTTGGCTGTCATCTTTTCCTTATCCTTGGCATGTTCTTCTTTTGCTTTTTTCAGGTCGTTCTGGGTGGTGGCGGCTACCTTTGCCAGGCTGTCTGATTTTTCGGTCAGGTTAAGTATGTCTTTTTTCATTTTCTTTATGCCTTTGCCGATGAATACGCCCAGGTTGATTTCATGGGTACCGTTGGAATATCCGGTCATCTTATTGGTGCCGAGAAGCTCATAGGTGTAGTTTAATACCATCAGATTGTTCAGGTTGAGTCCTGCACTGATCCCCAATGCACCTTCCCTGCGGTAGGAAGCCCCAAGCCAATATTGACCTTTGTATTTGAATAATGCAGCAAATTCATAATTGACAGGGGCATACTGGGTCAGCCTGAAGATAGCAAAAGGTTCAATGCCAAAATTATCGTTGATAATGAAATCATAGGAAGCATGAAACAGAAAATGACGTTGGAGCAGGTACTGGTCAATATTGTTTTCATAGTTATAACGGCTCTTATTTCTCATGATAAACGGAGAAGCAGCTCCAATGTTCAATCCTTTAAACTGGTAGAGGAGAGATGCTCCTGCATTAAAAGCCGATTCACTCTGAGTGATACGGTTTTGAATTATCGGGTCGTTGATATCGTCAATAACCGAATTGGTGAGGTCGATGCTGTGTTCGATAAACTTACCGGCAAGGCCAAAACTGAGGGTATGTTCATCCGCCAGTTTCAGGTGGTATGCATAAGACAGGGATAAATAAAGCCTGTTGAAAAAACCAGCCTGATCGGAAATCACTTCACCGCCAACGCCAACATTTGGCCAGAGCGGAGAAGAAATACTCAGCCTGCGGGTCAGAGGAGCTCCCTTTATTCCCGTCCACTGATTCCTGTATCCGGCAAAAATATTCACCAGATCACCACTTCCTGCATAGGATGGAGAAAGGGAGTATTTATTGATGAGATATTGATTGGTCAGCGGAAGACTCTGTCCGAAAACCATCGTGCCTGCCACCAGCAAAAAGAATAATGAAATGCCTATGTTTTTCATTTATGTAAGTTTTTAATATTCAACCAAATTACCTTAAAATATTGATAGTACCTCTAAATACAGTATTTTGTTTTGTTTTTACCACATAATAATAGGCGCCTTCGGGAATTTCTTTTCCATCCCGTGTTCCATCCCAATCGTTTTTATAGTCTTTTGAATTGTAGATGACGTCACCGTAGCGGTTAAAAATGGTAAGCTCGACAGGAGAATAATAGCCTAAGTCTCTGATAATCCAGTAATCATTAATATTATCGCCATTGGGAGTAATCACATCCACTGCCACGAATTTATCGACTTTTATCACTTTGACCACAGCAGAATCGCTGACCTGGCAGCCATTACTGTCAACTGCTCTGACTTTGTAAACGCCTGTCTGATTGACGGTTACGGCAGGAGTAAGCGGGCCGTGCGACCAGATGGTGCTGTCGAAGGTTCCGTTTGCCGTAATCGTTACATCATAGCCGTCATAAAAAGTTGTCGGGCCGCTGAAACTAAGGGTGAGGGCAGGTTTGTTATAAACCGTAACAATCTTTGTGGCTGTATCGCGGCAGCCTTTGGTAGTCAGTGCAATCAAACGGATGGTGTAGCTGCCTGCGGTTTGATACAAATGTTTATGGTCATAAAGAATAATACCATCGGAACCATCTCCGTAATTCCAGAGGAAATTAAGAATGGTATCTGAAACGATAGTTGTGTTGTTCAGAATGCTGACTGAATCGCCATCACAGACATTGACAGCCGTAAAATCGGCATTTGGCTGAAAGTTAACCTTTACTCCCTTGATAACGAAGGATTTGCAGTTTTTGTTGGTAACAACTGTCAGTTTCACCAGGTTGACACCTGCTGTGCTGAATATTTTGGAGGGAGTCTTTCCCGAACTGTCGTCAACTGTGCCGTTGTTGTCAAAGTCCCAGTAATATTTAACTATCGGGTCAACTGCTGTTGAGGCATCATTGAATTTTGTCAATGAATTCTGACAGGTTTCTGAATAAGTGAAATCTGCTGCAGGGTTGGAATAAACGGTTACCATCTTATAAACGGTGGCATAAGTAGTCGTACTTGTCACTTTCATTCCGACCAGATATCCGCCCGGGCCGGGGAATTTATATTTTATCGTTGAACCACTGGTGTCAAAAACAAGGTCAGCATTAAAATCCCACTCAATTTTAACTATCGGGCTTCCGCTTTTCGAAGTATCAATAAACACCATGGAATCGCCACTGCAAACCGCATTGGAAATGAAGCCTGCTTCGATGGGTGAATAAACCTGCATAAGGTGGATTACAGAATCCTGACAGCCATTGGTATGAGTAACAATCAGTTTGACTGGATAATTGCCGACAGCAGCATAGGAATGACTGGCATGGGTGGAAGTGGCAGTAAAACCATCGCCAAAATCCCACAAAGAAGTCAGGGAGGCAAGCGGAGTGGAAGCATTGTTAAATAAAAAGTTGTTCCCTGTAAAGTCCTGTGTAGAGTCGTTGACAACGTAGGCAGCTACGGGTGAGGGAAGTACAACAACAGTATAGTAGATGCTGTCCGAATCAACCGGAGTAATGACTTTTAAGCCGACATTGTAAGTTCCGGCAGCCGGAAAGCTGTAATTCACGGTAGGCGTGGATGCATCGTCAAACTTCCCGTCATTGTTGAGGTCCCAGAAAGTACTGACAATGGTCGTACAACTGACGCTCTTTTCGGTAAAAGTAAATGTGTTTCCATTCAGACATTGAGTATCACCTATTACTGTCATCCTTGCCTGCGTACTGTCGAACAAATATATTTTTTTTATCACTGAATCTGTGCAGTTGCTATCGGAAGTAGCAATTAATTTAACGTTATAGGTTCCTGCAGTTACATAGCCGTAAGAAGGATTGGTGGAGGTGGAAGTACTGCCATCTCCGAAATCCCATGCATAAGAAAGCGTCCATGGGGAAGGAATGGTTGACTGGTTGGTGAAACTGATGATATCGGTATAGCAAAACATGGTATCCGTCATCGAAAAATCAACGGAAGGCTGATCGTAAATTCTGGCGGTTACCACTGCCGAGTCTTTACAGCCTTTATCGGATGTAGCAACAAGTTTTACGATATGTGATCCGGTTGTGGCATAGGTGTAAGGCAGGGGTAAAGTGGCAGTGGAAGTACCACCATCGCCAAATGACCAGAAGTAAGATAAGGTACCCGTTCCACCCAAAACAGTGCTGTTTGAGAAAGTAAACAAATTTCCTGACAGACATTGTCCGCTGTCGGAGGTGATGCCAAAGCTTACGGCAGGGCTTGGGTAGACATTTACAAATTTATAGACCGAATCGGTGTCGGAGGTGGTTATCACCATATAGCCGATTTTGTAAGTGCCGGGAGTTGTGAAGATATGTGTCAACGGATCGACATTGTTTGAATCACCGAAAGTTCCGTCACCATTGAGGTCCCATGAACTGAAGATCTGGGCATCACAAAGAATCGAATTCCCGCTGAAAAGGAAAGAATTGCCTACCAGGCACTGATCAGTATCGTTAATGGTAAAGTCGGCTTCCGTTTTGGGAACAATGGTAACAACCTTGGTAATGCTGTCCTTACATCCTTTGTCGGATGTGGCCACCAGCTTCACATTGTAATCACCGAGGGCTCCATAAGTAGCAGTCGTATCGGTGGCGGTGTTGGTTTTTATGCCGTTTCCAAGGTCCCAGAAATAGGTCATCGTGCCTGAAGCAATTGTCGATTTGTTGGTATAGGTAAAGAAGTTTGACAGGCATTGACGGGGAAAGTCGATGTCAAATGCTGCTTTTGGAACAGGATACATGCTGACCTGTTTGTAAACTACATCGGTATCGGCATTGGAAATCACCTGAATACCAACGACATAAGTCTTATAAACAGGGAATAGCCATTTGACCGTTGCACCTGTTGCATCGGTAAAAGCCCCGTTGCTGTCAATATCCCAGTTAATCTGCAGGATAGTATTTGTGCTTGTCGAGGTGCTTGAAAGTGTAACAGAGTCACCGAAACAAACATTAAGAAATACAAAATCAGCAACAGTTTGTGCTTTTGTAAGACTTATTTCTGAAAAAATAATCAGGAGTAAAACAAGATACTTTCTCATTATTTGTATTTTAAATTTTTACTAAAAGTCATTTAAACAAAGAACAAAATTAAATAAATTTTCATCTTTAGCCAAAAAAGTCAAAAATTTTAACAAAATCAAAGTAAATTTTGAAGTGCAATGTACAAAATAATTTCTTATTAGAACTCAAAACATTATTTACCAACATTTTACCGACAATGGTTTAATTCGTTCAATATTAAATTGGTAACTTTTAATCAGTTTCATTTATGTAATCAATAATATCAGCCCATAAAAGCAATTTAAGATTTTCTTCGGGGGGTAAAACGGGTTTAGTCAGCAAATTGACCATTTCGGGAATGATATGAATGAGCAGGAATACTTTTAATTGTAGCTCAAAATCCTCTTTATTTTGTAATATTCCCTTTTCTTCCAGAAAATGTTTCAGATATTCAAGATCCTGAATCAGGTTGTCGGAGTCAGGCTGTTCAGGGCTTTCTGCTGCATGGAAAATAAAATCAAAAGAGTCAAAAAACAAGGGATAAAAGGTTTCTGCATGTTCAAAATTATTAAAAATGACTCTATCGCCTGAACGTCCTATATTATCAGGAACAATTTTTCTGACCGACAGTCCCGATTCTATTGTCATGTCCGGGTCTGATTCGTCAAAGTATTTGACCAGTGCAGTATAAATCTTTACAAAATTGATGATACTCAGTCCGTTGGGGAACATTTTTTTATCAACACGGGATTTAATGAAAACAAGGTTCTCGTGTAAATTCTCATTCCGCCAGAGTTTGGAGATTTTTGTTTTTCCCCGCTGACTGGCCGACAGCTCATGGAGTGCCTCTTCCAGCAAAACATATAGTTTTGAATTCCATTTATAGAGTTCGTGCTGGCCGAAACTTTCCCTGAATTCCAGCAGGTATTCCTGCCTGACACGGCTGATAACCGGAATTTCTGCCCTTGTCAGCACCAGATCCTGAAGTTCGCTTAAAAGTTCATATTCATGCTCCAGTTTTTTCTTGCCCTCCGTATTCCATGCTTTTTTAATTAAAAATGCTGTTTTTTTGTTGTCATAAAACCTGAACCTGACAATTCCCTCCTGATATTGTGAAAACTGAACGGAATAACTGTCAAAGTGTTGCTGACTGAGGCTTTCAAAGAGGTAGCGCTGGCGAATCATGAGTTGTATCCTGCCGTGTGCAAATTTTTTAACGTTTCCCAGTTTAAGCATAAAGTATTTCCATGTATATGGAAAAACGGAAAAAAAGTTATTTAAATCAACCAGAGAACTGGCTTTATCCAAATCGTGAAAAAAGTCGGTAACCCTGTGATTTTCACTTACTATCCAGTTGATTCGTTTGTATTCATCCTGGAAATAATATAGGTCTTTATGGTAAAAATCCATGGAAGTTTCAGTACCCGGGCTAAATGAAATAATGGCTTCAACATATTGGAAATTAAGCGGAAAGCTGAAAGTATTGGCTCCGGAAACATTTATCAGATAATACTTTTTCTGGTAGGCAGCCAGCTTTTCTACCTGATTTCTTTTGACGAGATAAACGAATTCTGAAGGGAAATTCTTTTTCACGCTGCCGCCCGGATCCAGCACAAAGACCGGATAATTATTTTCAAAAAATATCCTGCTGAGGGCATAAAGTTCCTTTTCAAAAATTTTCATGAGCGGAATACTGAATTAATTGCAAAGATAAGTACTGCTCTGAATCTAAGGTGAAAATAATCAAAAAGTCATGACCAGCCGGAGCAGAAAAGTAATTCCGGTTTGCGGGTGATAAGGGGGAATATATCCGTAAGGATTCTGTATAAAAGGTTGAAGATCAGATATGGGGCGTACACCTGATCCTGACTGACGTCCCATCGTAACATATTGTGTATTCAGCAGGTTTTTAATGATAATCTGCGGGTCGAATTTAATCCCGTTCCAGAAAACATTTTTAACGGTAAAAGTAAAATTAAGCAGCAAACGTCCATCAAGGTATCCGTCCGGGTCATCTTCCGTTACATAGTCATATCCCGCCATGGCAAGTCTTTCAGGCGTTTTGGGATAAAAATAAAGATTGGTTGAGGGCGCTTTCACTCTCCCCGTATAATTGGCTCTCAGGTTGAAATTGAACTGGTCGTGGAGGTTGTAATTGATCGATGCATTCAGCTTATGCATGGCGGTATTGTCAATCCAGACAAAATAATCCCTGAAAGTAAAGGAATAGTTCAGCGAAAATATCATGGGTCTGGTAATCTGAAAGTCAGCAAAAAAGGATAATCCTGATATGTTGGTATTACCTGAATTCTGGTAATAGGTTTCTTTTTCGCCATTGGGGCCAATGGGTACGGTAAGTGTATCAGGGTTGGGAGCCACTTCAATCAGGTCTTTGATGGCTGAATAATACACATTTGCCCTCAGGTTCAGACGCTTGTTGGTTTTAATGGCTATTTCGAGTTCGCTGGTGTTGATATATTGAGGTTTTAATAAAGGATTACCCCGCCATTCATCATATAGCTGAAAGATGGTGGGTGACTTAAAGGCTTTTCCGTTCAGCAGTTTGATGGATATGTTGTGCCATGGCTGAGAAACGATGGCTATCCTTGGAATAAAAACTCCTCCGAAATCGGCATCATAATCATATCTTAAACCACCTGTGAGGGTCAAGAAATCTTTCAGTCTCATTTCATCCTGCACGAAAAAGGAGAGGTTGGCGGAATAATAAACCGGCACAACTGATTGTTTTTCATTTGGATAGGTCGAGCCAACAATGGTAGAATTAAAATCGGGCACTTCCCCCAGCCAGATACCTGTATATTGACGGGTCTGACTTTCAGCATGAAAACCGAAAATGAGTTCATTGACTTCCCGAATGTTCAGATTGAATTGTTGCTCAAACCGGATGGCACTTCCGTCTGATGTATAACGTTTATATTTGTCTGGCAATGTAAAATACACATTATCAATGCTCTGGTATTGATAGGTATAAACAAATCCTGTGGAGGGCAGTATTCTTGTATTGCGGTAGCTGAGCAGCGAGAGCGAATGCAAATGGCGGTTAATGTCCATTTCATACTTGGTAAAAAGAATTTTTCCGGTATGGTGTGCCCGGTAATCTATGCCGGGGGTATTGGCAAAATACTCATAACCCACCACTTCGCTCGACAAACCCTCGTCACGTGATGAAAAGCTGGCTCCCAGTGTAAAGTTACCATGATTGGCCAGAAATTTAAAATATATGTCATTGATGCTGTTGTCATATCCATCTGCAATTTTTTTTGTTTTTCCATACATATCGGTATCGTTTGGAATTTTTCCGTATTCCGTGGTGATGACCGAATCGGGTTCATAATTGTTATGAAAGTAATTGCCCGGGTCAGGGCTTTTCAGTCCTTTGTCTCCTTCACTGTAAAACCAGTTTCCCGTTACCTGAAGTTTCAGATTGTTTTTAAATTTTGCCGCATAATAGATTTCAGGGGAAAAAGTATTCCATGAACTATAGTTTATTTTTGCCTCGACCTGATTTTTCCTTCTGAGAATATCCGCATTTTTTGTAACGATATAGATAATTCCTGCGTAAGCATTAGCTCCGTAAAGAGAAGACCCCGGACCGTATATTATTTCTATCCGCTCTATATCTGTCAGCGAAAAATCATAACCTATATTTCTCATCCAACCGTTAGAGACATCATTCCGGATAACGCCATCGACAATGAGCAGCATATTGGTTTGCCCGACATCTGATATGCCCCGGCAGATAAAATGGGCAGAATATTCTCCCGCAGGCTGGCGTATGGAAATATCAATGCCGGGAACATCTTCCAAAACTTCTTCAAGAGTCAGATAACCGCGCTTTTGTATCATTTCAGCTGTAATTACCACCACACTTCCTGCGGCTTCGTTCTTTTTCTGAACCTTTCGCGAAGCGGAAATGACCTCTGCATTCCACAACTGGTCGAATGCTGCACATTCGCTGCAGAAGGTTGTTCCTGAATCATGCTGTGCTTTCAATGAAAAATCAATAAAAAACATTCCCACCAGTAGGGCAATTGATGTAATAATTAGTCTCATAGCCAGTTTTTGGAGATTTTTTAAAAGCTGAAATTTAAAAGTTTTTTTGAAAAAATTTTTTTACTTCAAAATATCTTGTCTGCCTATTTTTGCCGTGAAAATCTCAGAAATGAACACACAATATCCTTATGTAACAAAACTGGATGTCAGGTATAAACAGCTTGAAATCATTGATGTTCCAATGATTATTGAAGAATGCCGTCATCAGTGGTACAATGAAAGCCTTTGTCTGGTCAACAGCAGTGTGGTCAGAATAGGTATTGTGGAAGGGGAGTATCACTGGCACTTTCATGAAAAGGATGACGAATTTTTTCTGGTTCTTCAGGGTGAGCTAATCGTTGATACCCGGGAAAAAAGTTTTGTTTTGAAGCCTTTTCAGGGGATTACCATTCCAAAGGGCATGCTTCATCGTACCCGTGCTGAAGTAAAAACCGTTATGCTGATGGTGGAAAATAAAGAGATTATCCCCACAGGAGAGGAAAAGTTGCCGGAGTAATACTTCTTGATTTCTGACCGGATTATTGAGATTTTGACATCAACTTTCCGTTTTTCAACCGCAATGATACAAAAATCATCAGAAACAGAAGGATACTTATTCCATTGAATATCAGTGAAAAAGAGTTTTTATTGAGGGCAAGCAGGATGCCTGTCAGGGCAGAACCAGTCAACTGTCCGATACTGATAAAGATGGTCAGCATTCCCTGGCTGACAGCCCGGTCTTCAGCGGCAGTGTTGTTCAGCATAATATAACGCAGGGAGCTGCCGGATAATACGGAAGAACCCAGGCCGACCAGAACACCGCTCAGATAATACAGAAACAGGCTCGTGCCCGTAAAAGCCAGAAAAACAAATCCGGAAGAAAGTAAAATCAGGGCAATTAAGATAACAGGCTTAACCCCTGTTTTGTCAATCATCCTCCCGAAGACGGGAGAACCGAGTGCAGTTGCCAGCACAAACGGGGTCAGCATAAAGCTGGCTGTTGAAGGTTCAACGTTAAAATTACCCACCACAAATTTTGGAATAAAGACAAAACAGGCCTGAACCAAACCTGTAACCACCGCCAAAATGCCTGCAGTAACAATCTGATTATTTTTAAAAAAGCTGAATTTAATAATCGGAGAGGTGTTCTTTTTCTCGGAAAAAATTAACAGGATAAAGGCAAATACAGATACTGCCAAAGGTAATGAAACAGCTAACGACAACAGGGAGTGAAGGTTGTCTGCTTCAATATTGTTGATACCGAGTGTAAAGCCTGCCAGTGTTAGTCCCAGAAAAATAATTCCTGACCAGTCGATTCTGGAAACTTTTGCCGGGCTTTTGGATGGAAGGAGGCGGAAGCTGAAATAGAGGAGAAAAGCAGCCACAGGGAGATTGATAAAAAAGAGGGAATTCCATGGAAAATATTTCAGCAAAACGCCAGCGATAAAAGGGCCTATCAGAAATGCCAGTCCAAATACAGCTCCGATGGTTCCGAGTATTCTGCCACGTTTTTCGGGGGGAAACATATCGCCCACCAGGGCAGAGGCTACCGGAAAAATACCGCTGGTTCCCAAACCCTGAATGGCACGCCCTGTCAACAGCCATGGAAAGTTTTGCGTTAAGGAAACTATCACAGAGCCGAGGGCAAATACCGACAAAGCGATGACATAGATGTTTCTTCTGCCATAAATATCCGACAAGCGTGCAAAGAATGAAATTCCCATCAGGTTGAACAGGATGTATATCGAAAAAATCCAGCCTGAGTATCGTGTTCCTATTTCCAGCGCTTTTTCAATGGAAGGAATGGCAGGCCCTACAATTGAAATATCGAGAGCACCCATCAGCACTCCGATAAAAAGGAGGGCTATTAGCTTTCTTTGGTTTTTTTTATCCACTGATAATTGTTTTAATGTTTTTTTCGAAAAAAAATGTGTCTTTGATTGGGAGGTGGCAAGTTACAAATTTAATTCCAAACCGTATCAATCATCAGCAAAGCAACAACTGAAAGCATATAAAAGTTGATGACGATGAAATATTTTTTAAGGCTTTCCTGTGCATATTTTTTTAAAACAAGTTTTGAAAAAAGAAAAATAATCAGAAGTGAAAGAAAAATAAGTCCCGTTTTGGCAAACAGTCCTGAAGACAAGCCTGTAAAAACCAGAGCCATTCCCGAAACAGCCATGGCTACAGCCCAGATAAAAGTAATTTTTTTCAGCTGAAAATCAGTATAAATACCCGTCAGCGAAGGGAATCCGGCCTGTTCATATTGTTTGCCATACTTGAGCAGGAGCAGCCAGAAATGGGGTACCTGCCAGATAAAAAAGAAGAAACAGAGATACCAGAGGGCGGGGTCAGCCAGGCTTCCTCCGGCTGCTGTCCAGCCAACTGCGGGGGGAATAGATCCGATTACCGAGCCGGGTACAACTGCAAATGCGGTAACTTTTTTCAGGTTGGTATAAATGAGGTTGTACCAGATAAGCGCCAGCGCAGCCAGTGCCATGGGAATAAAACCTGATGATTGCCAGAGCATCCACAGGCCTGAAAAACTTAAAGTAAATGCGTAAGTAACTGCAAACCTGTACGATATTCTTCCTGAAGAAAGCGGACGCTCTTTGGTCCTCTCCATGAGGGCATCCTTTTTTCTTTCCTGTATCTGATTGATTACTGCAGAACCGCATGCCGTCAGAAACAGCCCCACAACCGGCCATATCATGTCTGGAGAAAATCCGTGGTGAAAAATCACATATCCTGCTGTGGTTGTGATGGTGACGGCTATGGTAATTCTGACTTTCGCCAGCTCAAAAAGATCTGAAATAAATGAGGGTTTATTTCTTTTCATGAAGTTGTTTAAGGTATTCTATGATCGCCTTCAGTTCATCTTCTGTTATCTGATCCTTATACGATACCATGGTGCCCTTGTTAAAGCCTTCCACAACCTCTGCCCCCGGATCGTAAACAGAACGCCTGACGTAGTCTTCATCCGGCACAATGCTTTTCTTTTTCCCGTCAGCAATGACCGTTTTGGGGGAATCAAACACATTTTTGAAAGAGGGCCCAACGAGTTTTGAACCATCCAATGAATGGCAGGCAATACAGGCATTCTTTTTAATGATCTGGAGACCCAGCGGTTCGACATTCGCACTGTCAGCTTCTTTTTTATTGTACCATGCCATGAACTCTGGTTCAGGTACTACTTTGACCGTTCCGAGCATATAGGCATGATTCAGACCGCAATATTCGGCACACAAAATATCATATTCGCCAGTTTTATCAGCCTTGAACCACATGTAGTTTTCTTTTCCCGGCACCACATCTTCCTTAATTCTGAAAGCAGGCACATAAAAGCTATGAACCACATCGGGTGAATACAGATTGAGTTTGATGGCTTTTCCCTGCGGAACCACCAATATATTGCTGCTGTATTTACCGTTCGGGTAATCGAATGTCCAGCTCCACATCCTGCCTGTTACCTTAATTTCCATGGCACCTGCAGGTACCTTGCGTGAGGGTGTGTAACCCAGCCAGCCTACGATAAACATGACCAGTACCAATATGGTGGGTATGACCGTCCACGTAATTTCCAGCCGGCTGTTGTCTTTTATATCAACGGGTTTGGGATGCCGTTTTTTATTGTATCTGATGACAAAATAAACCATAAAAAAGGTTATTCCCAATAAAAACAGCATGCTGATGCCGAAAATTACTGCAAAAGCAAGGTCAACATTTTTGACATGATCAGTTACTGCGGAAAACATATTATTTCTTTATCTGAATGAATAATCAACAAAAGTCAGCACAATAAAGGCAATAAAAACAAGCATCACAAGCCCCAGCA
Organism: Sphingobacteriales bacterium; assembly: GCA_012517435.1. Lineage (NCBI taxonomy): Bacteria > Pseudomonadati > Bacteroidota > Sphingobacteriia > Sphingobacteriales > Sphingobacteriales bacterium. Next base: position 14,448 of record JAAYUY010000190.1, read on the forward strand.
TCATGCTGAGTATTTTTTTGTCAAACTTCAGGTGCATGAAGTAAATGGCAACTATACTTGCTTTCAAGGTGGCAATCAGCAAGGCGGCAAAGACAACAAAATTCTTTAAATCAACCAGTACCGAACTTACCGTCAGCAGGGTCAGTACGAGTAAGCCTACCCAAACCCACAGGTGAAGGCTAAAAGGAACGATATGATTTTTTTCGTGATTCATCATCTTCGGATTTAATGGATCAGATAAAATAAGGGGAAAAGATAAATCCAGATCAGGTCAACCAGATGCCAGTAAAGGCCACCGTTTTCGTGGAAAACAAAATTATCGTGGGTAATTCGTCCCTGCCGGATACGTGCAATGACAAACAACAGCAGAATACTACCCACCACAACGTGAAGTCCGTGCAGGCCTGTCATGAAATAATAGAGATAAAAGAAAAGTTTTTCTCCCGGAGGCAGGCTCATGTAGTGTTCCATGCCGGGGAACAAACCATGCTCTATTTTATGACTCCATTCAAAGTATTTGTTGACCAGAAAAACAAGGGCAAAAACAATGGTCATCCACAGCAGGCCTAAAGCAAGCTTTTTTTTGTTTTTCTGAATGGCACTGATCGAAAGGGCTACCGTCAAACTGCTGGTGATCAGTACGATGGTATTGACAGTTCCGATAAATACATCGAGTTCACTGCCTGCATGGGCAAATGCCTCTGCATTCATGAACCTGTAAATGGAATAAACAAGGAACAGGCCTCCGAAGAGCAACAGCTCGGTAAACAGGAATATCCACATTCCCATTTTTGAGGCCGCATCGTCTCTGTGTACACTCATAAACTTGTGATGATTATTCTTTATACTCATAAGGCCCTTCCGTCACATGCGGAATTTCCTCAAAATTTTCCGTAGTGGGTGGGGTATCGGTCTGCCAGTCGAGTGTCAGACCGTTCCATGGGTTTCTCCCTGCTTTCTCTCCTCTTCTTGCTCCATTTACAAGATTAACAATCATCATGATCAAACCTGTAATCAATATCCAGGAGCCTACCGTTGATACTACATGGAGTGGCTGATATTCAGGCAGATAATCGTAATATCTTCTGGGCATTCCCATCATTCCCAGAATGAACATCGGAAAGTATAACAACATAAATCCACTGATAATCACCCAGAAAGAAACAGTAGCCCTTCTGATGTTGTACATCCTTCCATATATTTTCGGGAACCAGTAGTGAAGAGCTGCCATGAAGGCAAATCCGGTTCCGCCAAACATAACGAAATGGAAATGCGCCACCACAAAATAGGTGTCATGTACATGAACATCTGTGGCAAGTGCACCCAGTACCAGTCCGGTCAGTCCTCCGATAACAAAGAGAAAGATAAATCCCAGCGAAAAGAGCATGGGCGGTTTGAGGTCAATGGAGCCTTTGTAAATGGTTGCCAGCCAGTTAAATACTTTTATTCCGGAGGGTACGGCCACCAGAAAAGTCAGGAGTGAAAAAATCAGACGGGCAATTTCACTCATCCCGGAGGTAAACATGTGGTGTCCCCAGACAAAATATCCTATAAAGGCAATGGCAAGGCTGGAAAAGGCGATGGCTTTGTAGCCGTAAATTCTTCTTCTTGAAAATACGGGCAATATTTCCGAGATAACCCCCATTCCGGGCAGAACCATGATGTAAACAGCCGGATGGGAATAAATCCAGAACAAATGCTGATAAAGTACCGGATCGCCTCCGAGGGAAGGGTCAAACAGTCCGATACCCAAAGCTCTCTCGGCCACAATCATCAGCAGGGTAATGCCTACCACCGGAGTGGCCAGCACCTGTATCCATGAAGTAGCATACAATGCCCAGGCAAATAATGGCATTTTAAACCAGGTCATTCCCGGAGCCCGCATGCGGTGAATAGTTGTCAGAAAATTAAGTCCGGTCAGAATCGATGAAAAACCAAGGACAAATGCTGCCAGCACGGCCATTGTAACATTGGTGCCTGTCTTCACACTGTATGGGGCATAAAAAGTCCAGCCTGTATCCGGAGGACCGTTGCCAACTACCAGTGTCAGCAACGCCAGGATCGCACCGGTCAGATAAAGATACCAGCTGAACAGGTTTAACCTGGGGAATGCTACGTCTTTTGCGCCCAGCAGCAGGGGAAGGCTGAAGTTGCCAAACACTGCCGGAATGCCGGGGATGATGAATAAAAAGATCATAATCACCCCATGCAGAGTGAAAAAACTGTTGTACCGCTGTGCATCCATGATGGTTTTACCGGGTGAAATCAGCTCAAGCCTCATCAATACACCCAGTGTGGCCGCTACCAGAAAGAAAAAAGCTATGGAATAGAAATACAGCAAACCAATCCGCTTATGATCGGTCGAGCCTATCCACCTGAATATTCCCTTTCTGCCTCCACTATCTTCATAAAAACTGATGTGTGTAGTCATAATATTGTTAATTAACCTGATCCGCTTTTTTCTTTTTCAACACCAAAAACAGAAAAACAATAAAGGCAAATGTCAGAATAACCGTTCCGCCTACCCGTGTAAAATTCAATGCATATTTCTTTGCCTTGACATCGTAGCTGAAACAATACTGAAGTACCTTGGAAATCGTTGGAGATGATTTGCCTTTACCTGCCTCAATCACCGACATCTTCAGGTCGAAAGGCAGGAATTTGGTACCATACAGATAACGGGTGATTTTTCCTTCCGGACTTAACACAATGATGGTCGCTGCATGAATAAAATCCTTGCCTTCACGCTTAAACATAAATCCGACCGAGTTGGTCAGCTTATAAACATTGGTGCTGTCGGCAGTGAAAAATTTCCAGCCGCTTTCATCAATTTTCCGGTTTACCTGTGCCAGGTAGTTTTTGCGTTTGCTACCTGCCAGAAAGGGCGTTTCACTGTAGTTGAAACTTACCGTAAGTACCTGATAATCTTTTCCAAGGGTCAGATCGCTCCGTTCTATCAGCTCGGCTACCCCATCCAGTAAGGGACTGCATATTCCCGGACAGGTATAATAAACCAGTGTCAATACGGTGGGCTTGTTGATCAGGCTTTTAAAATTAACCCATACCGAATCCTGTGTCAAAACCATGACATCATCCGGTATAAAGCCGTCAAGGTTCTCGTAAATGCCTATCTTTTCCTGTTTTTCACTTTCTGCTGAAACTGTCTTAAGGTTCAGAAAAATAAGAGCGGAAAAAATGAGTAAAAATTTCAGGGAATTGGTTTTCATCGTTTTTTTGATTTATCTTTTAATCTGAATATCCTGAACTTCTTCCAGACTTATTGTGCCTCCCTGATTTCCCCATGCATTCAGAATATAGTTGACCACGTTGACAGCATCCTGGTGATTGTCCACCTGAGGAGGCATGGGCAGCGTATAGGTTTCGCCATTGACCGTAATGCCATGGTTTGAGCCGTTCAACACCTGTTCGACTGCACGTTTTTTATCGGCAAGCAGGTAGTCGGAATTGGCGAGCGGAGGAAATTGTCCTTTTATTCCCTGCCCGTTTTCCTGATGACATACCATACATTTTTCTTTATAGATTTTTTCTCCTGCCGAAAAATCCATGGCTGGCTGTGCGGGTTGTTCAGCCACTGTCTGTGTGCTTTCTTCCTTGTTTTCCGTTTTTTTCCCGCATGAAAACAACATAAGACCTGTAACCAATACGAGGATTATCAATGATATCTGCTTCATATAAACTTAATTTTTTGCATTAAACCAATTGTTTTTAAGGCTGCAAAGTTAAAACTAATTCATTTTTAAAAACGTTCCAA
>JAAYUY010000191.1 GCA_012517435.1 Sphingobacteriales bacterium
CCTTCCTTGTAACCTTTTAATGAGATGTTGAGGTATTTTTTTGGTTTTAAAGGAATGTTGTCGGGGGAATATTCTGCTGGTTTTCCTTCTTTATCAGTATAAACCCTGAAAATGGAAAAATCTCCTGTATGGCGTGGCCACATCCAGTTGTCGGTATCGGCTCCGAATTTCCCGATAGAGGAGGGCGGAGCACCAACCAGCCTCACATCCTTGTATTCTTCATATACCAGCAGATAAAATTTATTCCCTGCGAAAAAGCTTTTTACACTGACCACAAAATTTCCGGTAGCCTTTGCGTCAGCTTCAATTTTGGAAATGTTGGTCATGATAATTTTGTTTCTTTCAGTTTCTGTCATCCCATCATCAACATCTTTTAACACAATATCGCTGACATCTTCCATTCTGACCAGAAATTTAACGGTTAGTCCGGGGTTTGGCAATTCCTGATCCTTGCTTTTAGCCCAGAAACCATTGGTCAGGTAGTCGTGTTCAACAGTGCTGTGTGCCTGAATCTGTCCGTAACCGCAATGATGATTGGTCAGCAGGAGGCCTTCCGGACTGACAATTTCACCCGTACATCCACCTCCGAAAACCACGATGGCATCCTTGAGGCTCGAATGATTGACACTGTATATGTCTTCTGCCGTAATTTTCAGCCCCAGTCGCTGCATATCGGCATAGTTGAGCTTTTCTATCAATAAGGGTAACCACATCCCTTCATCGGGCCGGGGATATGGAAATCCACCTGAAAAAACGGCTGAACTGAGAAAAATAGAAATTAATAAGGATAAAACTGTTTTTTTCATATTACTGAGTTTTAATTGTTAATCAATTGAGTGGCAAAAATAAGCAATTTAGTCCATGACGTTAAAAATGAAGATATGTTACTTGTATAAGGTTTTACTGAATTTTTCCCAGTCGGGTACTTTTCGCCATGGCCACTTGGCAATGATGACATTGTCTTTAAACAGGATTAACCCCGGATTGGAGCGTATCATCATTTCAAGCAAAACAATATCAGCATGATAGATGGGATAGGGGGGATTCCATTTTTTGAAGAAATTTCCCAAAAGCTGGTTGGAAGTTGAGGTGATGCCATAAATGGTTACATTGCCATCGTGATTTATTTGCTTACACAATTCATTGATTTTCTTCTGGTTGTTGGGATCTTGTTCCCCTATTTCGTGGTAAATGACCAGTAGTTTATATCCGTTTTGCTGCAGAAATTTTTCTGCCATATTTTGTCCTGAGGAATCGGTGAAAATAAAATCTTTAATGGGAGGTACGTAGCCTTTTTTAACGAGTTTGTTTCTGGTTTCCTGCCATTGCCATTTTTCATCCATCGGGATGTTATCAATATCAAACTCCTGAATTTTTCCTGTTTCTGAGTTTTTATAAATCAAAACTGTTTCGTAAACGGGACCATGTTTCCCGGGAGGTATGGTCATTTTTTCGGTAATGTCAGTTCCTTTTTTAAAAGGAAGGAAGTCGATCGGTGGCAGATACATCAGGGAGAAAATGCATAAAAGAATGATAGCCAGCAGGCTTGCAAAGGTAAAAAACCATTCAGCGCGTAAAAACGGCCTGATTTGATTTTTTTTGAAGAATATGATGAGTGTGGGAATCATCAGGAAAATGTTTTTATAGAAAGTTTCCCAGTTGGTCAGTTTAATGGCATCGCCAAAACAACCGCAGTCGCTGACCGGATTTTCAATTGCCAGATAGAATGTCAAAACGGTAAAAAAAGACATGATCAGCAATAAAAGCCACGACATCAGCCTGCCTTTCAGTCCGAGCAGGATGGATACTCCAAGCGGAAATTCATAAGAACACAGCAGAACAGCCAGCACAACCGAAATGCTTTTCAGCCATTCCATATTGAAGGCGATAAGGTATTCGTCAACCTTTATCATGGTTCCCATCGGATCAACGGCCTTGACAAAGCCTGAAAAAATAAATGTCAATCCGATAATGATCTGGCTTATCGTTAAAATTATTCTACCTGTTTTCATTTTTTTCCTTGAGTTTTATCAGTGCAAAAAAAGCATAGTTTATCATATCGTACAAATTGGCTTCAAGTCCTTCAGAAACCAATGTTTTTCCTTGATTTACAAGTATTTGTCTTATGCGAAGAATACGGGCAAGAATCAGGTCGGTAAATGAAGTAATGTACATGTTTCGCCAGGCTTCTCCGTAGTCATGGTTTTTTTTCTTCATCAGCTCATGGGCTTCCCTGAGATAAAAGTCGTATCTGGTCAGTAATTCGTCAAATGTCTGAATATCAGTTCCTTGCTTTTTTATTTCCTGTTGAATCAGGGTAATAATACAGTAATTGATTATCCCGATATATTCCGTTGCGAGGTCGTCTTCCACCTGAGGAATGGTACCGTCTTCAATGTTCCTGATGCGGTCGGCCTTAATATAAATCTGGTCGATCAGACTGGGGATTCGCATGATTTTCCAGGAGTTCCCGTAATCTTTGTTTTTATTAATAAAAATTTTCCTTACGTTTGCCGCTTCAGTCTGATATTGTAAATTTGTTTTTTCCGACACAGGTTTAAATTTATGGAAGTGCAAAAATAAAACTCATGAAGTTAATGGAAACGAAAAAAACCTTATATTTTAAGGGAAAAGTGATAGAAATTCCCCTGCCATCGGTCATGGGGATTATCAACCTGACACCCGATTCATTTTATGATGGGGGGAGGCTCAGAAACACAGATGAAATGCTGAAACTGGCCGAAAAGCATATCCATGAAGGGGCATTCATGCTCGATGTGGGTGGATGTTCGACAAGGCCCGGGGCTTCTGTCATTTCTGAAATTGAAGAAATAGACAGGGTGGTCGAACCCCTTTATCAGTTATGCCGGAGGTTCCCCGAAGTTCCTGTTTCAATTGACACCATGCGAAAAAAGGTAGCCGAAATGGCTGTTGAAGCTGGTGCAGCCCTTGTCAACGACATCAGTGCCGGAGAGTTTGATCCCGAAATGATTGATTTTGTTTCAGAAAAAGGAATTCCCTATATCATCATGCATAAAAAAGGCATGCCTTCTGATATGCAGAATAACCCTGATTATCAGGATGTTACTACTGAGCTTCTGCAATATTTTGAGAATAAAATCTTTTTTTTACATCAGAAAGGTATTACAGATATCATCATTGACCCGGGTTTTGGTTTTGGAAAAACACTTCAGCACAATTATACCCTGTTAAAAAATCTTTCCCTGTTTCGGATGTTCAATCTGCCTGTCTTGATTGGTGTTTCAAGAAAATCAATGATTTATAAGGCTCTTGAAATTAATCCTGAAGAGGCTTTGAACGGAACAACGGTGCTTCACACAATAGCATTGCTGAATGGGGCGAATATTTTAAGGGTTCATGATGTCAGAGAGGCTGTTGAAACAATAAAATTGATAAATTTGTTCAGTCAAAAATAAATGGATTCAGAATAACAAACCCCAATACAGTGTTACTTTTCATTTTTGATTTTTTGAAATTACAGGTTGTTGACATCATAGACATTTTTCTTGTTGCCCTGCTGATATTTCTCCTGTATCGTTTGCTGAAGGGAACCATTGCAGCCAATATTCTGATCGGTTTGTTTTCAATTTATTTTATCTGGATTATTGTCAAGGCGTTGAATATGAAGCTTTTACAAGCAATCCTCGGTCAATTTCTTGGTGTGGGTGTTTTGTTGGTACTGATTGTTTTTCAGCAGGAAATCAGGAAGTTTCTTTTGATCATAGGACAGGGAAATTTGTTTGTAAAGAGTTTTTCGCTGAAAGGTTTTGCCCCATGGAAGTGGAAGATGAACCAGTCGGTAAGTCTGAATTATAATGAAATTCTGAAAGCCTGTGCTGTTTTGTCAAAAAAACTGACAGGTGCACTGATAGTTGTAACAAAATCAACAGAACTGCGAGGTTTTGCTTCGACAGGGGTGCTGATAGACGCTGAAATGAGTGCCAAGGTTCTTGAATCTATCTTCAACAAAACCAGTCCTTTGCATGATGGTGCAGTAATCATTGCACGCAATAAAATCAAAGCTGCCTCCTGTATTCTTCCTGTCTCTGAAAATAATAAACTTCCCGACCACCTTGGCCTCAGACATCGGGCCGGAGTTGGTATTTCGGAACAGAGTGATGCCATTGCCATCATTGTTTCAGAAGAAAATGGCAGTATTTCAGTAGCCATCAACGGTCAGCTTCAATACAATATCGGACTGAAAACGCTCCGTGAGATACTCGACAAAAATTATATCAGCTCACTTGAGAATTTTTAACACAATAATTATTGAATAGGTACGTTCACTTATTGTTCATTAAAAATACATGTTTAATATTGCACGCAGTAATAAAGTTTAAAATTACACAGATGTTTAGATTTTCAACACTTTTGTGGATGTTCCTGTTGTTTGGCTATCCATTGTTTAGTTTGGGGCAGACAACCGAAGCACTGGATCAGAAATTTGGATTTCAGAATTTTAAGTTTAACACACCACTGAGTAGTTACAACTCCTATAACCCTGTCAAAATCGAGGAAGGAAGATATAAGCTGACCAATATAAAAACCGTCAAGATCGGAAACTGGGAAGTTGAAAGCATCGAATTATTTTTCAAAAGTGATAATCTGGTGAAAATCATTGTTAAGGTGGACGATACAGAGCGGCAGAAAAATGAATCCATCTATAATGCTTTGTTGAAAAATTACGGACGTTATACCTATCACCGTTCATCAAGCGGTTATTCCTATACTTCTGAAATGATTTGGAAAGGTAAACTCGTCAACCTCGTTTATTCCTTCTCATCTTACAGGGAAGGAGATATCTTCAAAAGTAAAATCACATTGATTTACAGTTATCTGGGTGAAACTGTTGAGGTTGATCTGACCAAAGACCTGTAATATTTTCAGCTTTTCCTTATCAGTTGATTTAAGCTAAAGGAAGATCGGGCAAACAGCCTGAATTCAGGACAGGAATTAATTTTCTTTTTTCAGCAGGTTTTTCAGATAATTCAGTTTCATCAGTCCCTCAATGGGGGTGATGGCATTGATGTCAATCTTGTTCAGCTCATTTTTAATCCTTTCATGTACAGGATCTGACACATCAAAAAGTTTAAGCTGAATACTGACCGGAGTGCCGGAAACAGCCTGCTCATTCTTCATGTTGACTCTTTGCTTCTCCAGCTCTTCAAGGATTACAGAGGCTCTTTTGACTATAACCGGGGGCACTCCTGCCATCTGAGCCACGTGGATTCCAAAGCTATGTTCGCTTCCACCGGGTTGAAGTTTCCTTAGAAAAATAATCTTATTCTTATACTCTTTAACGCTTACATTAAAGTTTCTGACTCGTGGCAGGGTGGCAGAAATCTCATTTAATTCGTGATAATGGGTGGCAAAAACAGTCTTTGGTGCATAGGGATTCTGATGCAGAAACTCCGTTATAGCCCATGCGATGGAAATGCCGTCATAGGTGCTTGTTCCTCTTCCGATTTCATCCAGTAAAATCAGGCTTCTTTCAGAAATGTTGTTTAAAATGCTGGCAGTTTCCATCATTTCGACCATGAAAGTAGATTCGCCTAATGAAATATTATCGGAAGCTCCGACACGGGTAAACAGTTTATCAATATATCCGATTTTGGCTGAGCTTGCCGGGACATAACTCCCGCATTGAGCCATCAGTACAATGAGGGCTGTTTGCCTCAGAATGGCTGATTTTCCTGACATATTCGGGCCTGTCAGTATGATAATCTGCTGGTTTTTGTTGTTCAGATAAAGATCATTGGGAATGTACTGCTCTTCAACGGGGAGGCACTTCTCTATTACAGGATGGCGGCCATCACGGATATCAATTGACAGGCCTGCATCTACCACAGGCTTGACATATTTATTGTTTTGGGCCGTGTGGGCATAGGAACACAGACAGTCAAGACGGGCAAGCTCTGCCGCATTTTGTTGTATGGCTGATACATATCCCGCTATTTCCATGACAAGCTCATTGAATATACGGGCTTCTATTTCGTTGATTTTTTCCTCAGCAGTCAGTATTTTTTCTTCAAAGACCTTCAGCTCTTCGGTGATGTAGCGCTCTGCACTGACGAGTGTCTGTTTTCGCATCCATTCCTGAGGAACCTTGTCTTTATGAGCATTTGTAACCTCCAGATAATATCCGAAAACATTATTGAACCCAATCTTGAGGGACGTAATACCGGTTTCGCGAATGGCATTTTCACGCAGTTTTACCAGATAGTCTTTTGAGGAAGATTTCAGGCTTCGTAATTCGTCCAGTTCTGCATCTGTCCCCTGCCTGATGAGTTCTGATTTTCCCGGTGTTACAGGCGGATCATCAACCAGCGTTTTGTTTATTTTATCCTGCAGGGCAGGGCAGGGATTCAGTTTGTCTGATATCAATGCAAGTTGTTCTTTCTGAGACTGTTTCAGTAAATTCCTGACTTCTTCAATACACTGAAGTGCCTTTTCAATATATTTGACTTCACGCGGATTGATTTTTCGCAAGGCTGCACGGGAAATCAGGCGTTCGAGGTCACCTGTCCTGCTTAAAACAGAGGTAATCTTTTCAGTGGTTTCGTAGTCTTTTAGTAAAATCTCGACAATATCAAGCCTCTCATTGATTTTCTGGATATCTTTCAGTGGAAGTGATATCCACTTTTTCAACAAACGGCTTCCCATGGGAGTGGAAGTGTTGTCGATGATGTCAATCAGTGCTTTTCCTTCCGGATGCAACGGATGAAGCAGTTCAAGATTGCGGATGGTAAATTTGTCTAACCAGATATATTTGTCTTTTTCAATCCTGCTGATTTTAGTGATGTGGTTCAGGTAATCATATTTGTTTTCTGCCAGATAATGTATGATAACACCCGCAGCACTGATGCCGGTCCGGTAACTTTCAATGCCAAAACCCTTAAAACTTTTGACATTAAAGTGATTTAACAGTTTTTCAGAGGCAAAATCATAGCTGAAAAGCCAGTCTTCAAGTAAAAAGGTATATCGCTTGGAAGGGAAATATTCCTGATATTGTTTTTGTTTTGCCTTGGAGTAGATAATTTCGGAAGGGTTGAATGTATTTAAAAGATTTTCAATGTAATCGACATCTCCTTCAGCGACAAGGAATTCTCCTGTCGAGACGTCCAGAAATGCGATGCCAATGTTATTATCCCCAAAATGCAGGGCTGATAAATAGTTGTTTTCTTTATGATTTATTATTTTTTCACTGACAGTTGTGCCGGGGGTTACCAGTTCTGTTATACCACGTTTGACAATTTTTTTTGCCAGTTTAGGGTCTTCGAGTTGTTCGCACACGGCAACCCGATGCCCCGATTTAACCAGTTTTGGTAAATAGGTGTCGAGACTGTGAAAAGGAAATCCGGCCAGTTCAATATTTGACGAGCCATTAGATCGTTTTGTCAAAACAATGCCTAATATTCTGGATGTTTTGATGGCATCTTCCCCGAAGGTTTCATAAAAATCTCCTACTCTGAAAAGCAACAGTGCATCCGGATATTTCGCTTTTATGCTGAAATATTGTTTCATCAATGGCGTTTCTTCTACTGGTTTTCGGTTCATGCACTTTTGCTTTTTTTGATTTTACAGCATTCAACGGCTTTTTTACTGTTGACAAAGTTAACCCTGAGAATTATTTTACCTTTCATCTTTGTCCATTTATCTTTACCGATTATTTGAAAGTCTCTTTTTATGCGAAAATTGACAATGGAGGAGTTGAACAGGCTCAGGCCTGAAGAGTTTGCTAAAACTGAAAAAATTCCAGTTGTTGTCGTCCTCGATAATGTCAGAAGCATGTATAATGTCGGGGCAGTATTTCGTACCTGTGATGCTTTTCGTGTGAAAAAACTTGTGTTGTGTGGCATTACAGCCTGCCCGCCTCATCGTGAAATTCATAAAACTGCTCTTGGTGCTGAAAATACTGTCAGCTGGGAATATTTTTCTGAAACCCGTCTGGCACTCATGCAAATCCGGCAGGAAGTCGATCTGATAGTTGGAGTCGAACAGACAGATAATGCTATCGTAATCAGCGGATTTGATGTCGATATTCAGTCTTCATACGCCATCATTTTTGGAAATGAAGCAAGTGGATTGTCTGATGATATCCTCGGTATGTTGGATATATGCCTTGAAATTCCTCAGTTCGGGACCAAGCATTCACTCAATATAAGTGTGGCGGCCGGGATTGTACTATATCATTTCGGGATGAGATTTATAGAGGCTTAGCCGCCTGAATATTTTCTTTCTTGAAAATCAGGTAATTATGACGGGGAAAAACTGTTGTGATGAAATATCTTACTTTGGAAGACTGTTCTTGAAAGCCTGATAACTGGTTTCGTAAAGTTGTCCTGTTTTGCCACCCAGTTCAGTCCATTTGGCATTAATATTTTCAATCCTCTTTTCATCACTTGGGTGAGTGCTTAAAAACGGAATGGATAAGCCCCCACTTTGAGCCGTCTGAAGTTTTTCAAAAAAGCCGGCCACACCACGTGCATCATAGGTGGTTGAATATAAATATTTTACTGATTCAGCATCTGCGTCATTTTCATGGCTTCGACTGAAGGCAAGCATGACCAGCTGGGCAGTGATCTGTGCGAGTAAACCCGGATCATCTCCCAGTACAACACTCAGCAAAACAGAAACTCCGTAAGCCTGAGTGAGTTGCTGGGTGCTGTGCCTGCGGGCGGCATGAGCCATTTCATGTCCTAAAACTCCTGCAAACTGTGATTCATTGTCTAAGAACTGAATAATCCCTTTGTACACATAAATATACCCTCCCGGTGTACAAAATGCGTTTAAAACAGTATCATCCAGAATCTTACATTCCCAGACAAAATCAGTGGCATGTGGCACCTGACCGGATGCCAGAATACTATCCCTGATTCTTCTAAGATGCTGATAAGCAGAAGGATACTTGCTCTCATCAAGGATTTTGTAATTGGTATCATTCGCAATTTCTTCACTAATCTGAAGCCCAAGTGCTTTGTCGTCTTCAATGGTAAAGATGTTAACTGGTTTATCTTTACATGAACTCATCAATAAAACTGCTCCTATCAGAATCGGAATAATAGCTGCGAAATGTTTCATTTTATTAAATTTTTGGTCATATTGTCAATTATAATGCCATTCATCCGGTTATTTCAGGATGTATAAATCCCTTAGGTTTCTGCCGGCTTCATCGTAATCGAGACCATAACCAACAAGAAACTTATTGGGAACTTCAAACCCAACGTAATCAGGTTCAATGTCTTCAACGAGTGCTTCTTTCTTCAGCAGAAGGGTTGCAACCTTAATGCTTTTCGCCTGGTGATTTTCGAGCAGTCCAAGCATCTGAACCATTGTTCTGCCGGAATCAACAATGTCCTCTATAATGACGACATGTCGATCTTTGATATTTTGCATGAGGCCAAGCAGTATTTTCACTTTTCCGGTGGAACCTAAACCTTTGTAGGAGGCAAGCCTGACAAAGGTAATTTCACATGCTGAATTGAAGTTTTTCAGCAAATCGGCAGCAAAAAAGAAACTTCCGTTTAAAATGCTGATGAAGACAGGATTTTTATCCTGATACTCTTTATTTAACTGGCTGGCAAGGGAAGTTATTCTCTCCTGAATTTTACTTTCCGGGAGATATAACCCAAAAAGCTTATCTTTTATCTGAATGGTCTGACTCATTGAAGTTAATGATTATATTTACTGCAAAAATAACCTAAACATTTTAACTGGCAATTATAATGAAAGAAGCTTAAGAAAAACCAAACA
>JAAYUY010000192.1 GCA_012517435.1 Sphingobacteriales bacterium
CCACTGTATTTCAAATACTTCATGCATGGGAATTCCCATTTTCTTGGCCTTGATGTTCATGATTGCGGCACCAAACAGACAATACTCGAACCGGGGATGGTTCTCACCTGCGAACCGGGAATTTATATTGCCGAAGAAAACATTGGTATCCGTATTGAAAATGATGTGTTGGTTACAGATGGTGATCCTGTCGATCTGATGGAACATATCCCTATCCGCATTGAAGAGATTGAACAATTGATGAACGAATGAAATATCTTTTGATTCGGTAACCATACGGGATAATGCCAATATAACTGAATTTTGTCCGACAGACTGCTTAAGTTTAATGGTCTGTTGGCTGAATTATTTCATGTAATACATAGAAATCATTAACAGACAGGTATTCAACTTTCCAAATTCAATCGGAACAATATTTTTCCAGTTGGGCAAGTGTAAATGTTTTGCTGACGATATCTTCCTCAAACTTAAACGGGAAATCAGATTCAAAGGGATAGCAGATAAATATAATTTGATTGTCATCAGTTTTTGTTTCAAAAGCCAATGATTTGCCTGAATCTTCAGGAAGCAGTTTTTCAAGGTTGACGAGTTGTATTTCTTTTCCCTGCGGACACTCAAGCAGAATTTTGGCATAATCTCCCGGCTTAATTTTAAACTTGCCGATTTCTGCCACACTTTCTCCTTTATAGGCTACTATTTTTGTTTTGATAACCACTTTTTTCCCCAGATCTTTATCAAAATAGGTATAATCAGGAATATCAGGCATTTCATTGAGCCAGGCAGTGGATGTAATGATGTGTTCTCTCCCTTTTTCATCAAATTCATTGTATCGGATAAGACAAAGGTCTTTTTGCTGACCATAAGCGGCTGAAAAGCCAGTTAATAGTAAAAAGAATAGTTTTCTTATCATTTTATCCCAATAACCGGTTTCAAAACTTTATTCAAAAATAGCTGAAAAATCCCAGAATCCATCAGGATCAGAGTATAATTTTCCTTCTTTGACGCGAAGGGGGCTTACAATGTTGTTTGAATAAATATTTCCGGTGCCCAGTCCCTGATGAATTGCCGGATGATAACCGGCAGTCCATTGTGCAATGGCATTTAGTCCCACATTCGATTCAAGTGCTGAGGTAATCCACCAGCCTGTTTGTGATTGTTCAGCCAGTTTTATCCATTCATCACATTCGGTAAATCCTCCCAGAAGTGAAGGCTTTAAGACAATATACTGTGGCTTAATATCAAACAAAAGTTTTCTTTTTTGCTCTTTTTCTGCTATGCCAATCAATTCCTCATCAAGTGCTATGTCGATGATTTTCAAACCACACAAATAAGCCAATGACTCATGTTGACCCGATTTTACGGGTTGCTCGATGGAATGAACATGTAAATCACTCAGGTATTTTAGTTTTTCCTCTGCTTCCTGTGGCAGGAAAGCTCCGTTGGCATCGAGACGTAAAATAAAATCATCCCCATATTCCTTTCGCATACGTTTTAAAAAACTGTATTCATCCTGAAAGTTGAGTGCACCAACTTTCACTTTTATACAATTGTAACCTGCTTCAATTTTTTCCCTGAAATGTTTTTCCATCTCCTCAAAAGTTCCCATCCACACCAGTCCGTTTATCGGAATACTTTGATTTCCCTGATAAAACGGATTATCAAAAATCAATCTGCGACCCCCGTTTTTCAGGTCATTCAGGGCTGTCTCAAATCCAAAACGGATTCCCGGATACATTTGTAAATCTGAGTCATCGTAATAGTTGTTTTCATTAATAAACTGACAGGTTTTTGCAATTTTCATTTCAAAAAAATCCTGATTATCAATGCTCAATCCATTTATTAATGTACACTCTCCGATTCCTGCCAGGCAATTGACCTGATTTTCAAGCATCACAAACCACGAACTTTTTTCAAAAAGAGTATCACGTGAGGTCCTGGCCGGAAAAGCAAACTTCATGACATTCCTGACATATTTTGCCCTCAGTTTCATTGGTTATTGTTTATCATTTTTTTGAACGAACTGACCGCTCTCGGGATGACGCTCCACATCGTCCCAACGATAAATTCTGCCACTCATGGCTACATATACTGAAGGGGGTAAAATCTGAACTGCTGCCACAGCGACCCCCAGGTTGAAGCCCGCATCAGAATCATAAAATTTTTCAGGACGAAAGGCTCCTGTCAGCACAATGGTTTTATCCCTTATTCCTGAAAGATATTCAGCTGTTTTCAGCATGGTATCTGTACCATGTGTGATAATGAGACGTTTATATGAAAGGTTTTTGCAAAGAGACAGTAATTCCTTCCTGTCGTTATCACTCATGTCGAGGCTGTCTTTCCGGAAAAGTTTAACAATTTCATATTCAAAATTCGGATTGATACGCCTGAGTATTCTTTCCGAAGCCGGCTCAGTGATTTCAAAAGCATAACCCATCTGGAGCTTTGGATATTCTTTATCAATGGTGCCTCCTGTCTGAATGAAAATGATTTTCATGCCTATTGCTTTGGATTCATCACTTTTCCCATAAACATGATTGCCCCGCTTTCATTGTTTTTAATGTAAAAGAAAAAGGGATGGTCAGCTTTAAATTCAGATTTTTCTTCCGGTAATGCAGCCCTTTCCATCATCACTACGGCAGTTGAAGCGGCTGCTTCAGTCCCTTTTTCATTGACTTCGATGAAAGCTTTATGCAATATATTGTCGATCATCAGGTTTTTCTTTCCGGTCATTCCTGAAAAATCAGCATTGTCGTCAAATGCATCGCTCATACCTGCAGCCGATAAGATGGCTTTTAGTGAAAAAGAAGATGAAAAAGTGAAACGCGGAAGGTAAACATCCACTCCCTGCCATTTACTCATGTTTTCAAGTTCTGAAAAATAGCCGGGTGAAAAAGCTTTTTCAAGAGCCGGCAGTTTATCGGGTGATTTTGGCAACAAAATATTCATCGAATAAAGTTTCCCCGCATAATCCATGCTGAGAAACTGAAGCTTATCATTTTCAAAATACCTGTATTTACCCGTATGTTCCTGCATCATGTCCACCGTAATTTTTTGACCGTCCATCAGGAAAAAGTCACCGGGGCGGGTTTGCTTTTCATCAAAAACGATAGCCCACGTTGCATTGAAATAAATGGCATTTACCAAAATCAACCTGGTTGCGGCATTAATATCTTTTTCTGACAGAATATCCTTTATTTTATCCTCCGTTTTTTCACTCACCCACTGATTTATTTTTTCTCTTGCCTCATCAGGTCGATTAATGAAATTAACAAACTGAAAACCAGAATGATAATTTTTTTTCATGTTTTCTAAAAATTCCGGCTTAAAATAAAACTGCTCCTGGGCCCAAAGGCTGTTGGCCAGACTAATCCGGTAAGATTCAGACGACACATTCATTTCATTCATCAGTGCTGAAAATCCTTCATTTACCTGCTTTTTGTCAAAAACAAAACCAAGCACTCCGGCCATTTGCTGCTGTGTATTGTTTTCAGCACCTGCATAGGTCATTGCCAGAGCTGACGAAATGGATAAAGGTGAAAAAATAAGATTTTCGTCCGGATTTAAACGGGCATACAGGTTGAACCCAAAACCATTCACGGAAGTAACAATATTAAAATCGGTTGTGTCCAGATAGTTTTTATCCCATACCCCCTGAGATTTTTCCTGTTGCGGGGCTGTTTTTTTACA
>JAAYUY010000193.1 GCA_012517435.1 Sphingobacteriales bacterium
TGGCTCCGCTTTCATATTCCTTCCCGCCAATAATAATCATGATTTCTTTGGCAAAGATAAAACCCAGTATCATGATAGGCACAAAAAGGAGGCTCAATGCACCTGAGTAGGTATAAAACTGTTTCCTGAACTCATCCATTTTATTTTCAAGACTTAGTTTGGATAAAACAGGATAACTGGTCAGGGAAAAGGCTCTGAGCGGGATTTCAATAAACTCTATTGCTTTCATGGGAATGCTGTAAACAGCAACTGCAGGCGCACCTAATCCAGAGCTTAAACCTAAGATGAAAGTGTCGGCACTTCTGAGCAGATGAGCACCCAGCAATGTTCCTGTGCTGTATTTGCCAAAATTGAGAATTTTGAGGATGGATGATTTTTCGGCAAAACGGATACACCACAGCCCATCCCATTTTTTAATGCTGCAAAAAATGGAACTGCATGCAAAGATGAAAATCTGAACAAGTATAATGGCCTTTAACTCAAAATGAAACCATAAGTAGTTGAATATGAGAAATAAAAGAAAGCTCCCGGCCTCAAACGAACGCAGAAACAACATTCTGTCAAAACGTTGAGTAGCCTGAAGAACTGCCTGTGCATTGAATGAACCAAAACTGGCAATTACCAATAAAGGATAATAAATGAAAAAGTAATGATAATCAGATGATTGTATCGATTTACGAAAAACAAGAGAAGCAATAAAAACAATCAGTGCAATCAGCAATCCCGTGGCTACATTGATAATCCAGTTTGCACTGCAAATTTTTCTTTTTTCTGTTTCGTCTGCTCCCGATAAAAATCTGACGGTTCCCTGAAGGGTCAGCCCATAACGAAGTACATCAATAAAGCCATAAGCAGTAATGTAAATAACCCAGTGTCCGAAAGAAATTTTGTCAAAACTTCGGGCAAGAACGATAAAGGAGGTGAAACCAAGCAATGCAGAAATAAACTGAAGCAACAGAGAGTGAGTGTTCTTATTCTTGAAAAGTGTCGGGAAAATGCTATTCACTTTTACTGTGTTAATTTTTTTCGGAACAATAATCTCTTGACAAATTTTCTTAATTTGCTTCGTTTTCGTGGCACTTCTCCCAGTATGCTTTCCAGAGATTCGGTAACCGAACCGTTTAATATGATTTTAGGTTCTCTTTTAAGCAGTGCTTTCAGAGATTCCACCGATTTGGTGTCAGCTTCAGTCCATGGTCTTCGGGCATTGCAGATGTAGTAGGCCTGATCTATATTTTTTATCAGGTCTGAGGGAAAATTATGTGTCAGCAGTGCCGGAAACTCAATCAGCAAATACTCGTGGTTCAGGCTAAAAGGATTGTTTTTGATAAGATCTTCAATGTTTTGAGAGATATTGTAACTGATGCCCGGCTCATAGGTTTTAAAAATATCTGCTTCAGATGTAATCTGTTGATGAGTCAGACACAATACATCCAGGCCGTAATGATTCATTCTTTCTCCGACACACCTGAGGATAAATGACTTTCCTTCATGCTCTTTTGTACTGAAAAAACCGGTGATGTTAGGTTTTTTACTCCCTGTTGCCGTTTTTCCCAGATTGATGTCCTGAATAATCAGATCTGTTATTCTTTCCTTAATAAGCGGATAATCAATTTTCTTTTTTCTCTCAGGGAAAAGAGGATAAACGCCTGCCACTTCAAGTTTTGAATAGGCTCTGACCCGTTCCGGGGTTTTAATCTTTTTATCAAAAAAATCAATGATAATCAATAAGATAAACAGAGAAATAAAGACAAAGATGAATGAAAGCCCGACAATGAATTTTCTTTTGGTGGATTTAGGGCTTAATGGAAAATATGGATAATCAATTACTTTAACATTGGAGGTCAGCTCTATGTTTTGTTGTCTTAGTTTGGCTTCATTAAGGCTCGAAAGCAAGGCAAGATATTCCTGCTCAGCCACACTGATTTCACGTTCAATCCTTTTAAGCTGGGCACCCAAAGGGGCAAATGTTTCGTAATTCCTTTCAAACTCGATTCTGCGGCTGTTGTAGGCATCTACTTTGGCCTTACTTTCCTCATAACGAATTACATTTTCAAGCCATTGATTCAGAATGTCTTTCATTGGAATGCCTTCGGTGGTATTTAAAAGGCTATACACATTGTTAATGGCTTTTTCCAACTCTGCTTTAAGTTTCTCGGCTCTGATTTTCAATGTCCTGATTTCTGCCGAATATTGATTGTTCTGATCATTTTCAGTTTCCAGATAGGCAATACGGGTCGTAATTTCTGACAGCTCATTTCGTTTGGAAATTATTTCTTCATTGGACAGGTTAATTCTTGCCTGTGAAGATATTTTATTCTCAAGCTTTTTGATAGCGGCCTGAGCAGATGCCATATTCATTTTTTCATCCTGATAAGCACTTTCGAGCTCTTCTTTTTTGGCAGCAATGTTCTTTGTTTGCTCATCATAATTGATAATATTGTGCTGCTTGTTGAACATAAGAAGTTCATCCTCTGCATTTTGCAGCCTTTCCTGAGCCTTTCTGACCTGTTCGGTGAAATATTCCACCACAGCGTCTGATTGATTGGCTTTTATTAGTTTAAAGTTTTTGATCAGAATCTTGCAAAGGATAATCAGGGTGTACTGGCAGACACCCGGATCATCAGTTTCGTAAGTGATTTCAATCAAATCACTGGATTGGAGCCTATAGACGGATATTTTGCTTAAGGCTTTGATGCTGTAGTGTTTGTAGTCATAATTGAGCAGGCCGTAGATGAAATTGGTGTCGTTTTTCATTTTGTAATTGTAAAGATTTCTGACGGTTTGCTCAAGTTGCCACGAGGTATCATAATCCCGGTTCAGGCGTTTTTCAAGTGCCGATTGTCCGACTACTTCTTCATCAACCGGAATTGTTATTTTAGCTGTATTTGACGGTTTTGACCCTGTTTCAGCATTGTCATTCTTATTCCCGACAATCAGTTTTTGACCTGCTGCTATTTGCCTGTCTTTCAGTGAGTTCCAGATAATCAGGTCTTTTACCGAAATGTTAAATTTTTGGGCGATGGATTCAATACTTTCGGTGGCAGTGGTGATGTAATAAATTTTACCGTCTTCCTCTGCGGATGAAGGGGCAGGCGTATTCTTTTCAGTTACAGCAGTTTCTGAAACGATGAGTTTTTGTCCGGGTTTGATATTGTTGTCACTGAGATTATTCAACCTCATCAGGGTTACGAGGGGAAGGTTGTACTTTCTGGAAATACTGTATAAGGTTTCATCAGGCTGTACTATATGATATGCAACGGTTGTATTCTGCTGATTATCATTTTGCTTAATCTCTTCCTGAGGTGTTGCAGAGTTAGTGTCTGTATCAGGTTTTGCCGAAGTTGGTGGTGGAGGAGAGGAGGATCTGGTTTTGACAGCAAGAGCTTTGACATCGGGAGGCACCAGTTTCATCAGCTCTTCATAGTTTTTTTCACTGATAAATTTCGGATCTGGTTTATCGAGCAGAAGGTGTTTGGCGAGCAGGCGAAGAGAAACTTCCTCGAGCGTTTCACGTGAGGTGATGATACTGAGCAGATTATCAAAGGCATTGGTTTGTCCGTAAATATCGAAAAAGCCCGGTTTTGATTCCACTCCGCTGCTTGCTATTCCTGTATAAACTTTTGCTTTGGATACATAAATTCCCGGAAGTTCCCTGGTAAAAAAATAAACCAATACTGAAGTAAATAAAGCACTGAAAAGCAATAGCCAGAAATACCTGATGAAAAGACGTATCAATTGAAGAAAATTCATGTTTTTATTTTAATGCGGTGAAATTAATACCTGCCAGTTCCTGAAGGAGCATGTAGGAGGTTGTGAGATCTGATTTTGCTTTTTCGTATTCTACCAGTGCATTGTTGTAAATTTCGGTTACTCTTGCCAGTTCTTCCACAGTTGCCTGACCGTTCACAAATTGTTTTTCAATCATTTTAACCTGAACTTCAGCCGATTGCCTGTTTTTATTGTGAATATTTACCAGATTCTGGAAGAGTATAATTTTGTAATATTGTTCGATGACGAGGTTTTTGATTTCCCTGATTTTTTGCTCTTTTACCAGTTTGGCTTCTTCTATCTCAAGTCGTTGTATTTCAATATTGTTTTTCCTTGAAACAGCATCATAAAGCGGAAGTCTGAAATAAACACCAATGCCATAACGGGTTTCAACCTGATTGGATAAAAAGGTTGTGCCTGTGGAGGGATTCATGGTCATATAATCCCATGTCCCGTAAATGACATCGGTCGAGAGACCGAGGTTTTTTGTCCAGTCCTGTTTGACAGTACGCAACCTGAATTGCTGTTTGATGATTTCAGCATTCTGATATTGAAGATAAGGAGAATTGGCGGTGGCTGAATCAATGATGGTCTGAAGCGGGGGCAATAGTTTAACTATATTCAGGCTATCTGAAGGTTGGGCAAAAATATTCGTTGCGTAACAGGTCGCGATGAAAATCAGACAGAGCAATATGTTAATTTTACTTTTCATGGTATTAGGAATTTCGGAACATAGCCGGTATTGTTTTGATAATGATCTTGAGGTCTCCCCAGAAAGTGTAGTTGGCGGCATAGTAATTATCTGTTATTTTACGGTTAATGCTTGTATCCAAAGGTGTGTTTTTGAGTTTCACCTGCCATAAACCGGTGATTCCGGCTGGCCCTAAAAACCTTTCACTCCATTGGTCGGATGTCAGCATCTCGGCCTCATAAAGCGGCAAGGGACGGTTGCCAACGATAGACATATCACCTTTTAGTACATTGAACAGTTGGGGAAGCTCATCAATACTCGTTTTTCGGATAAATTTACCTATCCGGGTTATCCTCGGATCATCTTCAAATTTTTTGAAGGCATTTTCTATTTTTGCCTTTTTTCTTTTCAGATAAAGGTTCTCACAGATTTTTTCTCCATGAATATAAAGCTCAGGACTGCACAAATGCCCAAGTCTTTTGCATTCCTCACATTCCTCATTTTCTTTGTCTTTCAGATAGATGTTGCTGCTTTCCAATGAATGAACCTTCTTGTCGGACCCGACACGCATCGATCTGAATTTATAAAAATCAAAAACATGGTAACCTGTTCCAACCCGTTTTGATTTGTAAATAACTTTTCCTCTGGATTCTAACCTGATAAGAATTGCTACTATCAGCATTAGCGGTGAAAGCAATAAAATCAGCATAAATGAAATAACAATATCGAAAAGGCGCTTGGAAAGTGGTATTTTGAATTTTGGATCTAATTCAATGGTTTCCTGAGGTTGTGGTTTGTAATTGAGGTATTTTTTAAGATAATAAATCCTTTTATAGAGGTTTTTGGCATTGATGGGTATTGAGTAAAGGTCGTCAATCCTGTATTCCAGAGCTTTTTGGATATTCTCAGGGTTTTTACTGCTGTCAATCAGAATGAACGGAACGTTAAAAAAATAGGAATCGGAAGTGATTTTTCTGAAAAAGTTGAACCCGGATATTCCTGGAAAATTAACATCGCACAGGATGGTATCCGGTTTTATATTTTGCTCTTTAATCTCTTTCAGACGGTTGATGGAGGTAATAATGTTTTCGTATTGTTCAAAGTGAAATAAATCCTGATGTTTGTTTAATTCTTCCACTACATTGGATATCGAACCACAATAGATCAGATAATATTTTGAAGTGGATTCAGTCATTTTCTATTTCGTCTTCTTCATTGAGAATTAACTTGATTAAGACCAGAAGTTCTTCAGGATTAAAAGGTTTGGTAATGAAATTTTTAACCTTCATTTTATAAAACTTAATACGGGTGCTGCTTTCTTCTTCTCCGGAAAGCATCAGCAGGGGAATATCTTTAAAAAGACCACTGCTGCGAATGTTTTCAACAAATTCATAACCATTCATATTGGGCATCTGGATATCGCAGATAATCAGGTCGGGGAGATTACCTTCCTGCATCCATTTTAAAGCTTCAAGGCCATCAGGCATGGCTGTAACTTTATAGTGCTTACCAAGGTAAACAGTCAAAAGCTTGCGTATGGTAGCTTCATCATCAATGGCAAGAATTTTTTTCATAGATTAAAATTTGCTGATTTGACAAACAATTCCCATTCCCAGGCAGTTTTAACCATATCTTCCAATGTGAGTTCCGTCTGCCATTTCAGATATCTTTTGGCTTTCGATGAATCTGCCCATATTCTTGATATATCTCCCGGCCGTCTTGGCCCTATCTGATAGTTTACTTTAACCTGATTCACAGCTTCAAAGGTACGGATTATTTCCATTACACTATATCCTTTTTCTGATCCAAGATTGAATACTGAAAACTTATCTTTTTCAGAATTATTTTCAAGAAACTCATAAGCCTTTACATGTGCCTTTGCCAGATCACTGACATGAAAATAATCACGAATGGCGGTTCCGTCTTCTGTCGGATAATCATTTCCATGAACATAAAACTCTTTAATTCTTCCTGAGCACGACTGGGTAAGGGAAGGAAACAAAGCCTTCGGGCTCTGACGGGGAAATTCACCCAACAGTCCTGAAGGATGGGCCCCGACCGGATTAAAATACCGTAACGAAACGACTTCAAAATCAGAGACCCTGATAAAATCGTTCAGAATTTCTTCTGATACTTTTTTGGTATTGCCATAGGGAGAAGCTGCTTTAACTACCGGAGCCTCTTCAGTGATGGGAACTTGTTCAGGTTCACCATAAACTGTACAGGAAGATGAGAAAATTATCTTTTTACATTGCCCTGCCTGCATGCCTTCCAGCAAATTTATCAATGATAAAAGATTGTTTTCATAATACAAAAGAGGTTTTTCAACAGACTCTCCGACTGCTTTTAAGGCCGCAAAATGTATTACTGCTGCAATGTCGTTGTTTTGTCTGAAAAAATTAATGACCTGATTCTTTTCCCTGAGATCAATGTGATGAAATTCAGGCATTTTTCCGGTTATCTTTCTGATTTGTCCGGTAATCCACTGATAAGAATTGACCAGATTATCAATGATAACAACTTCATAGCCTGCTTGCTGAAGTTCAACACAGGTATGGGATCCGATATATCCACAACCTCCGGTTACTAATATTTTTTTCAATAATTAGCCCTTTTTAGAAAGATAAGCAATAATAAATCAGGACTCAAATATACTCTTACCACTCTATTTATTGTTCAAATTGGTTAAAAGTAACTATTACCGGATTTAAAATTTGTTTATTGTATTGATAATCAGCTATATGGTGATTTTATTTTCCGAAATATGGTCCTGTCAGCCGAAATTTTAAGTTGAATTATTGTGGACAAAACAAAATATCCATAGATGCAACAACCTTAAATTTGCAGAGGATATTTGAATTACATCGGCTTGATTTTCTTTGCTTTTATTAAACTTTTCTGAAATTATTCTGATGAACAAAACAGATGATCATTTTCTGAAGCTGATTGATAAAGTTCCGGGTGAATACCTGGCTGTCATTAAAACTAAAGAGGAGATTACTTATCAGGAACTAAGGAACCTGTCAAATAAGATTGCCATCTATTTGTCTGATTATCTTCATTTTCATCATCGTCTGATTGGAGTGAAAATGCAAAGGGATATTTCTTTGGTGGCAACTATTTATGGAATTATTAAGTCGGGGAATGCTTACCTCCCGCTTGATTCATCTTACCCTGAACAAAGGCTTGCTTATATGCTTGAAACTTCAGCTTGTGATGTAATCATTACCGATAATATCACAAAAAATATTGATATTCAGGGAATAAGCCTGCTTACTTATGATCAGATTGTTTCTGAAGTAAATTCCTTACGGTTAACACCAGAATTTAATTCAGATGAACATACACCAACCTATGTTATCTTTACATCAGGTTCAACCGGACACCCGAAAGGAGTGGAAATGCCTTTTGGTGCATTGAATAATCTTATCAGATGGCAAAACACACAATCACATCCGGGTTTGACCACACTACAGTTTGCCCCAATCAGTTTTGATGTTTCCTTTCAGGAGATCTTTTCCACCTTATCATCCGGTGGCACACTTGTATTGGCCGATGAAGAAGCTCGCACCAACCCTGAAAAGCTTGCTGAAATCATCACAAACCATAAAGTTGAGCGTCTGTTTCTGCCTTTTATCGCTCTGCAATTGTTTTCTTCGTATTGTGTTCAGGCAGAAAAGGACTTCCCGTTTTTAAAAGAAGTTATTACCTCTGGTGAAAAGTTAATTATTACCAGTCAGATCAGGTCATTTTTCAAAAAGAATAAATGCCTTTTGGTCAATCAGTATGGCCCGACTGAGAGCCATGTGGTTACAGCTTATAAATTATTGCCGGAAGATGTTGCCATCTGGCCGGAGTTTCCCCCGATAGGTTCTGCAATTGATAACTGTAAAATATTGATTATGAAGGAGGGGGATGAAATGGCTGCAACCAATGAAGCAGGGGAAATCTACATCGGAGGAAAATGTCTGGCAAATGGCTACATCCATCAGCCTGAGCTGACAGTTGAAAGGTTTGTCATGTTTGATAATGAGAGATTCTACAAGTCAGGTGATGTGGGAAAGATGAATGAAAAAGGAGAGATAGAATTTTTAGGGAGGAAAGATGAACAGGTTAAAATTCGCGGTTACCGGATTGAGCCGGCTGAAATTGAAATCCAACTGGCTGAAGCAGAGGGCGTAAAAGAGGCTGCCGTCAAGCCTTTCATTTCCCCTTCGGGAGTGCAAATGCTGGCAGCCTTCATAGTCGGAACTCCTGACATTGATCTGCTTAAAATAAAAGCAAAACTGTCTGAAAAACTGCCTGAATACATGATCCCTGCTGTGATGGTGCAGGTCGAAACACTTCCCAGAACACCTTCCGGTAAAATCGATAAAAAAAGTCTGGAGGTCCCGGTAAATAAACGGACATTGCTAAAAACTGAATATACAGCGCCAAAAACAGAGACAGAACGTCAACTGGCAGAGCTCTGGAAAACCCTGTTAATGTTGGATGATATTGGAATTCATGATAATGTATTCGATTTAGGTGCCAATTCACTTGTATGTATTCAGTTTTCATCACTGTTTGAAGAAATGCACGGTAAAAAACTTCCTGTGGTTAAATTGTATCAATATCCTGCCATTTCAGGACAGGCAGCGTTTATTGATAATAAAAGACAAAATGAAATTATATCAGAATCGGAAGATGACAAGAAAGAAAAAACTTTTACAGGTGACATTGCAGTAATTGGAATGTCTCTTCGGGTACCGGGCGCCTCAACCCTTGAGCAATTCTGGAAAAACCTGCTGGAAGGAAGGGAAAGTATCAGCTATTTCAATGATGATCAATTAGATCCTTCTATTCCTGAACACCTCAGGAAGCATCCTGATTATGTAAAGGCAAGGGGTATCATTGATGATGCACAAAGCTTTGATTATGAATTTTTTGGGATAAATGAAATGTTGGCACGGCTGATGGACCCCCAGCAGCGTAAATTTCTGGAAGTTGCATGGGAATGCATCGAAAATGCAGGCCTGAACATTGATGATATTAAAAAGACTACTGCTGTTTTTGCCGGATGTGGAAACAATACATATTTTCTCAATAATGTTTTACCTCATTCAGAATTGATAGAGAAAGCCGGAGATTTTCAGGTGATGACTTTGAATGAAAAAGACTACATTGCCACAAAAACGGCCTTTATTCTGGATTTAAAAGGGGTAGCTGTAAGTGTTTATACCGCTTGTTCTACATCTTTAACAGCCATAGTACAGGCCTGCGAAAGCCTTCGGGCAGGAAGATGCCGGTATGCCCTGGCTGGAGGAAGCTCCATTACTTCTCCTGTCAACAGTGGCTACCTGTACAATGAAGGAAGTATGCTCTCAAAAGATGGAAAATGCAGGCCATTTGATGAAGAAGCCTCAGGAACTCCCTTTTCGGATGGGGTCGGGGTGGTCTTGCTCAAACGTCTCGATGATGCACTGAAAGACAAAGATCATATTTATGCAGTAATAAAAGGGACAGGCATCAACAACGATGGAGGAGGAAAATCAAGTTTTACGGCTCCTTCGGTTGAAGGTCAGGCTGGCGCCATCTCCATGGCTTTGAAAGATGCCGGTATTGATGCCGATACGGTTTCTTACATTGAAGCCCATGGCACGGCAACCCCTATCGGAGATCCGATAGAGATGGAGGCTCTGAACATGGTTTACCCGAAAAGAAAAAATAACAAAATCAGGTATATTGGCTCTGTTAAGAGTAATTTTGGCCATCTAACACCTGCAGCTGGTGTAATAGGGCTGATTAAAACAGCTTTGGCTCTGAAATACAAACAGCTGCCTCCTTCCATCAATTTTAACAAACCCAACCCTGCTATTGATTTTGAGACACATGGATGGAAAGTGGTTGATGGTCTGACAGATTGGGAAAAAGATCCGGTTCCGAAAAGGGCAGGGGTCAGCTCTTTTGGGGTAGGCGGAACAAATGTACATGTTATTCTTGAAGAGCCACCTGAATTAACTGCTGATAATGAGCAAGTTACGTCCTTACTTTTGCTATCGGCAAAAACTGAAAGTGCATTGGATAGAAATATTCAAAGCATCAGAGAATTTATAGGGAATGCTGAAAATCCACCTGTCAGTCATATTGCATATACACTTGCTCATGGCAGAAAGCATTTTAGATTCAGACAATTTTTTGTTTATGATGTTGATTTTAAGGATGCTTTCAGTGAAAAAAACCTTTATTCTTCCAAAAACCACCTCACTGAGATACCTCAGGGACTTGTGTTCATGTTTCCCGGGCAAGGTTCCCAATATCCGGGAATGGGAAGATATCTCTATGAAAATCTGGATTATTTTAAAAATGAATTTGACAGATGCATTGAACTGGCAGAAAAATATGGATTACCGGATCTGAAGGAAGTCATCTTTGCTGACCACAGCGTTGAGGCGGCAGAAAAACTTAAAAACACCAGATATACTCAGCCGGCTTTGTTTGTTCTGGAATATTGCCTCTCCCGCCTGATCATGAATAATGGCATTTTTCCGGATGCTTTGGCAGGACATAGCATTGGTGAATTTACGGCAGCCTGTCTGGCAGGGGTTTTCAGTGTGGAAGATGCGATGAAAATGGTCATAAGCCGGGCCATGATGATGGAAAAAATGCCTTCAGGCCTGATGTTGTCTGTTAGATCAGAAGTTTCCGGCATCGAAAAATTTCTCAACGATAAAGTGAATCTGGCTGTTGTAAATACCAGTCAATCAGTTGTGTTATCAGGACCAAAAGAAGATATTTCAATGCTTGCTGAGGTGATGAAAAAAGAAGGGATTGCCTGTACAATATTGCAAACTTCTCATGCTTTTCATTCATGGATGATGGAGCCGGTTTTGGATTCATTCAGGAAGGTGGTAGAGTCAGTCAGCTTTTCAATTCCAAGAATACCAATTGTTTCAACAGTCAGTGGAACATGGCTGTCTGACTATCAGGCAGTAAATCCAGAATATTGGGTCCGGCATCTGCGCGAAACAGTCCAGTTTGCCGGAGCGATAAATACTGTTGCCAATGAAGGAATGTATTGTTTTGTTGAGATTGGTCCTCGAAATGTCCTTTCTTCCCTTGTCCGGCAGCAGTTGCGGGAACCTTCAATACCTGTATTCAGGTCACTTGGTGATGAATCCGGTAAAAATGAGTACTTCAGTTTATTGAAACTATACGGAAATCTTTGGTTAAATGGAATTACTCCTGATCTGACCAAACTTTTTCCTCATGAAAAATACAGGAAAATACCTCTGCCTCCTTATTCTTTTGAAAAAACATATTGTTGGCTGGAAGCTGTACCATTTAAAGTTAATAAAATCAGTGAGCCCGACACTGAAGCAGTTCTTCCTGAAATTCAGACTGAGGATACCCAACAGCCTGATATGGAGGATTTTGTCAGAAATATACTGGAAGAGTCATCAGGCATCAGCCTGAAAGGATTTTACAGGCAGACTGCATTTGCTGATATAGGCCTCGATTCCCTGTTTCTGACCCAAATAGCCCTGAGTATTCAGAAAAAAACAGGTATTAAAGTTACTTTTCGCCAGCTGAATGAGGAATTGGGCTCTATCGGAGGTCTTACTGACTATCTGATTGAAAAGATGGCTGCAGTCAAGCCGGTTGTTCAAAAGGAGGGAGTGGCTGATATAAAAATCTCTGCTGAAAAAGAAGAAAGAAAGCCATTTGGTGCTATTGCACGTATCGAAACAAAGAAGGTGACTGCCATTCCGGCAAGTATTGAAAAATTTCTGACTGACTTTATACAGAAATATAATGCAAAAACCAGATTATCAAAGGAATACACGCAAAAGTTCAGGAAATACCTTGCCGATCCGAGGGTTGTAACCGGTTTTAAGCCGCATATCAAGGAAATAGTTTATCAGGTTGTGGTTAAAAGGTCAAAAGGTTGCCGGCTGTACGACCTGGATGGAAATGAATATATTGATATCCTGAATGGTTTTGGATCAAATTTCTTTGGATATGCGCATCCTGAGGTTACACGCAGTATAAGAAAAATAGCCAGAAATGGGTACGAAATAGGTCCGCAGCATCATTTGGCAGGAGAGGTGGCAAAAATGATTTGTGATTTGACAGGAAATGAAAGGGCAGCTCTGTGTAATACAGGTTCAGAAGCTGTTCTGGGCGTGCTCAGAATTGCCAGAACAGTTACCGGAAAAAACAAAGTAGTCATGTTTAATGGTTCATATCATGGAATCAATGATGAAGTAATTGTCAGAGGAGGAAAAGAGCTCCATTCTTATCCTGCTGCTCCGGGTGTACCACCGGAAGCTGTTCAGAATGCTATTGTGCTTGATTATGGCGAGCAACAATCTCTTCAGACAATTGCAGGAATGGCAGATGAAGTCGCTGCTGTTTTGGTTGAACCCGTTCAAAGCAGGCGACCTGAATTTCAACCGTTTGAATTTCTGAAAGAGCTAAAAAAGATATGTGATGAAAAGGGGATAGTCCTGATCTTTGATGAAGTCATTACAGGCTTCAGGTCGCATCCTGCCGGTATTCAGGGAATTACGGGAATCAGGGCAGATCTGGTTACATATGGAAAGGTGCCCGGAGGAGGAATGCCCATTGGTATTATGTCGGGAAAAGCTGAAATGATGGATGCACTGGATGGAGGTTTCTGGACTTTCGGTGATGACAGCAAGCCTGAAAAAGGAGTAACCTATTTTGCCGGCACCTTTGTCAGACATCCTCTCACACTCGCAGCGGCTTATTCGTCTCTCACTTATTTAAAAAAGGGAGGACCTGCTCTTCAGGAAAGTTTAAATAAGTTGACAAAAAGATTGGCTGATGAATTGAATTTGATGTTGAAGAGAAAAAGTATTCCTTTGAAAATCAATTACTTTTCATCTTTATTCAGGCCTGTTTTTACTGAGGAATTGCCTTTTACCGAATTGCTGTATCCGTTGCTTCGTTTTCATGGCGTGCATATTCTGGAAGGATTTCCCTGTTTTCTGACCCTGGCCCACCATGAAAAGGATATTGATAAGATTATCAGTGCTTTTGATTTAAGTCTGGATGAAATGTTAAAAGCCGGAATATTTGAACAAAAAGCTTCAGATAAAAGATTTCTTGGTGAACCACCTGTCCCCGGAGCAAGGTTAGGGAAAGACCCCGAGGGAAATCCGGGTTGGTATATCCCTGATCCTGAGAAACCGGGAAGTTTTCTGAAGCTGGTCTGAAACGAAAATTGAGGATTAAACTAAAATATGTATCATTGCACATTGCTTAAAATTGCTGAATTTTTGTAAAATTGAGGGAATATCAGTCAGTTGAATACAATCCATTTGCAGGAGAGGATTTGCCTTTGTGGTGTCCTTTGACGGAATCGCAGAAAGAAATATGGTATTCAACCCTACTTGGAAACGATGCCAATTGTGCCTATAATGAATGTATTGGTCTGGATTTATATGGAGAGCTGAATGTCTCTTTTTTTGAAAAAGCTGTCAGAAAAACTTTTCTCCGGCATGATTCATTAAGGGCTTTTTTTGATGTTGACGGAGAAAAAATGTTTTTTTCATCTGATAGTGAAATAAAAATAAATTACATTGATTTTTCGGGAACAGATGAAGAACAACAGCAAATTGCTTCAAAAGATTTACTGAATGAAAGGGTTTTAACTCCGTTTGAACTTTCCCAGTATCCGCTTTTCCGCATTGATTTAATTACCTTTAGCCCCCGGCATCACTTGTTTATCCTGACTATTCACCATATCATTTGTGATGGATGGTCGCTTGGAGTAATCGTTAAAGAATTATCGCAGTTCTATACGGCCATGGTAAAGGAGCAGAATTTGAAATTGCTTCCTGCTTCGCAATTTTATACATTTTCCCATGAAACTGAAGTTTTTTATGATTCACATGAATTTCAGCAAGTTGAAAACTTTTGGTTGAGACAATTTGAGCACCATATCCCCATATTAGATCTACCTGTTGAATTCCCCCGGCCAACCATCAGAACTTTTAAAGGGAACAGGGTGGATATTCTTGTTCCTGATAAAATTAATTTGTTACTGAAAAATACTGCTATCAGGTATAATGTAACTTATGTGAACCTGATGCTGGCACTTTTTGAAGCATTTTTGTCGAGAATAACCGGACAACAGGAAATACTGGTCGGCCTTCCGGCTGCTTCCCAGGCTGTTTTGGGAAAATACGATCTTGTCGGACATTGTGTGAATTTATTGCCTGTTTTAAGTAAAACAGATGACCAAAGTTTTGAAAATTTTCTGGCTAAACGTAAAAAGTATTTAATTGAAGCACTTGATAACCAGCGCATTACATTTGGCAGGCTACTGAAAAAACTTAAAATTGAACGTGATTTTTCCAGGGTGCCTTTTATTCCTGCAGTATTTAATGTGGATATGGGCATTGATGAAGGAGTTTATTTTGAAGGCATCACTCATAAACTGGTCTCCAACCCGAGAAAAGCAGAAAACTTCGAATTGTTTTTAAACATCACAGGATCTGAAAATGAAGTAATTCTCGAATTTTCCTATAATATTTCACTGTTCAGTGAAGAGCGCATCAGACAAATGGCCGAGGAATTTTTAGTTTTTTGCAGGTCGGCATGTGAGAATCCTTCAGCCATGATACATGAATTGGATATTTTGCCGGAATGGGAAAAAAAACTGGTAACAGAAGAGTGGTGTTGCCGGTATACTGACTATCCGAGGGATAAAACCGTGCATCAGCTATTTGAAGAAATTGCGGCTCAGTATCCTGATAAAATTGCTTTGGTTGAAGAAGGGAAGGTGCTCACATACAGGGAGTTAAATGAGAAATCCAACCAAGTGGCTCATTTTTTAATCAGCCTTGGAATCAGGCCTGCTTCCCAGATTGCTGTTTGCCTTCATTCATCGTTTGATCTAATTATTTCTGTTTTGGCTGTATTAAAAACGGGTAGTTCCTATGTTCCGGTTCCTACCGATTATCCGGAATTCAGGCTTAAACATATTCTGAAAGAAACCCAACTTAACATTTTTATTAAAACAAAAGCATTTCAGCCGGAAATACTTAAAAACATTGATTATCTGGAAATCAATACAGACGAACTACCTGATCTGACACCATTTCCGGTGACAGCTGTTTCTGCAGAAGCAGATCCGCTTAGCCAGGCTTATATCATGTTTACTTCAGGATCAACCGGAGAACCAAAAGGAGTTTGTATTCCACACAGGGCAATCGTCAGATTGGTTAAAAACACTGATTATATTGAATTTACTGATGATCTTGTATTTCTGCAGGCCTCAAATATCGGATTTGATGCTTCAACTTTTGAAATCTGGGGTAGCCTGCTCAACGGATGCACCCTTGTTTTGATGCCGCCAGCTAAAAAGAGCCTCTCAGAACTTGCAGACGCTATTGTGAAAAATCGGGTGAATATTCTATGGCTTACTTCCGGCTTATTTTCGCTGATGGTTGACCATGAAATTGATTCACTCACAGGGCTGAAATATCTGCTTGCCGGAGGAGATGTACTTTCTGTCCCTCACGTGCTGAAAGCACTGGGAATACTTGGACCGGGTAAAATAATCAATGGATACGGACCAACGGAAAACACGACCTTTACAACTACCTTTCAGGTTAATGAAGCCAGTCAGATTGTGAACAGTGTTCCTATTGGTAAACCTGTCTGCAACTCAGGTGTATATATTCTTGATAATCATCTACATCCTGTTCCTGTTGGTGTTAAGGGAGAGCTTTATACCGGAGGCGATGGACTTGCCTTATGCTATCTGAATAACCCTGAACTGACTGCAAAAAAGTTTATTCCTAATCCTTTCTCGGCTGATCAGAATGACAGATTGTATAAAACAGGGGACATTGTGAGATGGAGAAGTGATGGAAATATTGAATTTATCAGTCGCTATGATGAACAGGTTAAAATCAGGGGATTCAGGGTTGAACCAAATGAAATTGAAAAAAATATTCTGCAGTTTCAGGAAGTTTTATCCTGTGCCGTTGTGGTCAAAGGGGAAGATGCGATAAATAAAAAGCTTATTGCTTATGTGGTTTTTAAAAATAATCAGGCAAATGAAAATGATTTGAGGGAATATCTTGCAACCCGTTTACCCGACTACATGATCCCCTCATTGTTTGTCAGATTAGATAAGCTTCCGCTTAATGAACAGGGAAAAGTTGACAAAAACAGTCTGTTGGCTGAAAAAATTGTTGTTCAGGAAAAAGGAAAACCCATTGCACCGGTCAGTAAAATTGAGAAGAAAATCAGCGAAATCTGGATGAATCATCTGGGTATAAACGAAATCAGCATCACAGATAATTTCTTTCACTTAGGAGGCAATTCACTGGTGGCTGTACAGATTCTGGCTGAAATTGAGAAACATTTTTTCATTAAGTTACCATTAGCTGTATTTTTTGAAAATTCAACCATCCGAAGTTTAGCCAAAGTGGTTGCTTCCAAGGCAGAAGCTGTGTCGTGGCAGCCGCTGGTTCCCCTGAATGCAAAAGGAACCAAAACCCCTCTTTTTCTTGTTCATGGGGCAGGTATGAATGTCGTTCTGTTTGAAGCATTGGGCAAAAACTTATCTTCTGACCAACCTGTTTATGCACTTCAGGCGAAAGGGCTGGATGGAAAATCCGAACCTCCTGAATCTATTCAGGATATGGCCAGTTATTATATATCTCAAATCATTCAGGTTTGCCCCGAAGGCCCTTATTCTATTGCCGGATACAGTCTGGGAGGATATATTGCCTACGAAATGGCACAGCAACTTACCAGAATGGAAAAAGAGGTCAGATTTTTAGGTGTTTTTGATACAGATTCTTACATCAATGGCTTTTATTTTATTCCTGAGAATGCAGGGTTTCTGGAAAAAATGATTCTTTTTCTTTTTCATCATTTCTGCCGCATTATTTTTCTATCTGGTGTTTTCTTCAGACAACCCTTACATTTTTTAGCCGAAAAGAAGAGAGTGCTTGCCATGAAGTTAAAACAAAAAAGATATGCGAGGTTGAAGCAATCAAATGTTTCTCAGGTATTTGAAAACCCAATGGAAAAAATTGAACAGGCGGGAATTCATGCATTGTCAAAATATGAAATTCAGGAATATCAGGGCGATTTGTATCTGTTTAAGGCAAAAAACCAGACGTACTATATTGCTGACAGTAAATATTATGGCTGGAAAAGGTACGTAAAGGGGAATGTCTATTCCATAACAATTCCCGGAGACCATGCCGATATGTTTAGTCCGCCCAATGACGCTTATTTTGCTTCTGTTTTACAGGATTGCCTGAATCAGGTGAATAAAAAGAAACATGGGTGAAAAATACATGCTTCAGTGTAATTCAATACCTGAACTGATTTTCAGGAATTCTTCTTCCTTTTCACAAAAAAATGAAACCTCTGTTCTGTTGTTTTTTCAGAAAGAAATTTTAAGGCCTGATACATTATTGTTTTGCCTGAGTGATAATGAACTGCAACGCTATCAGCATTATTACTTTCAGAAAGATAAGTACAATTTCTTATTGGGTCGGTTTTGCGTGAAATCTGTTGTAAATCAATGGTATCATATTGATTTGGCGGATATTGAAATCGTACAGCAGGATTCACACAACAAACCATTCATTGACCTGCACAATCATCAGTTTTTTTTCAATATTTCACACACGTCTGATATTGTGGCTGTTGCAGTTTCTTCCTCCGATGAGGTAGGTATTGACATCGAAGCCGGTGCTAATACAAAAGGGTTTCGTCTGGTGATGAATTCATATTTCACTGAAAATGAAAAGTATGTAATTTTAAACTCTGCCAGCCCTGAAAATGTATTCAAGCAAATATGGTCAAGAAAAGAAGCTGTTGTGAAGTTGCTCGGAGGCCAACTGCTCGATCAGATAAAATCATTTGATGTGAGTAAGGAATCATACATTTTTGAAGAAAAACTAATTCCTCTTCAGCCTGAGATCATCTATCTTCATTCCTTTGAATTAGGAGAAAATGTTTCTGGTTGTGTGGCAAACACAGAAAAAAACAAGGAGATTTCGTTCTATCTTGTTGATAATGATATGATCAGATTATGGTCGGAAAGATTAAAAACCCGGCTTACCTAATAATGTAAACATATTCTTTTTGTAAGCCTCAACTCCCGGCTGGTCGAAGGGATTGATATCATTAAGATAACCGCTGATTGCACAGGCTGTTTCAAAGAAATAAATCATTTGGCCGAGATAATATTCATTAAGCGATGGAATGATGACTTCAATATTGGGAACATCTCCTTCGATATGAGCCATCTGGGTTCCTTTCATGGCCTTTGCATTGACAAATCCGAGTGTTTTACCGGCCAGATAATTCAAATCATCATCATTATTCGTAAATGACGGTATCTCGACACTTTTGGCAGGCCTGACAATGTTCAGAACCGTCTCAAACATCAGCCTTTTGCCTTCCTGAATATATTGACCAAGTGAATGTAAATCAGTCGTAAAGATAACGCTTGCCGGAAAAAGTCCTTTTCCTTCTTTTCCCTCACTTTCACCAAATAATTGTTTCAGCCATTCCATAAAGTAAAACATTTGGGGCTGATAGGTTACAAACAATTCAATAAGATAACCTTTTTTTTCAAGGCTCATGCGGGTCAGAGCGTAGTCGTTTATCAGCATTTCTGGAAGATGATGATGGTCGTAATATTCCTTCATCATCCTTTTTGCCCCTTCAATAAGATTTCTGATGTTAAATCCGGCTGCGGCAATTGGGAGAAGCCCAACGGGTGTCAGAACCGAATATCGTCCTCCGATATCATCGGGAATGATAAAAGAGGAAAAGCCGTATTGTGATGCAATTTTTCGCAAAGCACCTTTTTTTTCATCAGTAATACAAATTACCCTGTTTTTAATCTGCTTTTCACCATATTTTTCAAGCAGGTGAGAGAATAACAGACGAAAGGCAACAGCAGGCTCAGTAGTTGTTCCGGATTTGGAAATAACAATGACAGCGTAATCCACATTATTCAGATATTCCAGCAATCCGGCATGATAATCATCAGATAGATTAAAACCGGCAAATAAAATCTGTGTATAATCCTTTTTATCAAATGAAAACGGGTTGCTTAAAGCTTCAATGACAGCCCTTGCCCCGAGATAGGAACCTCCAATACCAATCACTACGATGGCCTGAGAAATTTTTCTCAGCGATTGAGCAGATTGTTCAATCGCTTCCAGAAGACTTTCAGGCATAAAGTTATCAATATGCAGCCAGCCGGTAAATTCATTTCCCGCTCCTGATTTTTCCAATAACATCCGATGACAGGAGGGTAGTTTTGATTTTAACTGCTCGTAAATTACATCAGAAATATATTTTTTACTTAACGAGGTATCTGTTTTAATTAATTCCATGATGGCTGAGTTTTGAAATAATTTGATATTCAATTTCCTATGCAAAATTAATGTTTTTTATCATTCAGCTCCGATTAATCAGGGATATTTTTAAATAAAAAAGCCCGGCAGTGTGATTACTATCGGGCTTGAGATTTTAAAGTGATAAAATGTCAGGGAAGATTGAATACCTGTTTGGCAACAGGATGTATTTCCCATTTGACATCACTGAAGTTAAAGTCAACCTTTTTCCAGTTGGGGTGTCCTTTTTCCTGTAGTTTGCCAATATTATTTTTAATAGAAGTGAGCATACGTTTTAAAGCTTCCTTATCTTTGGGCGATTCTTTTGAAATGTCGCTGACCAGCAGAAGTCTTACGCCAAGTGTTTGAACATCTTCTTTTAACCAGTGGTAAGTGCCTGCAGGAATGCTTGACTGCACATAGTATTCTGTCAGTTTAGGATGGGTTACAGGGATGAGTTTCAGTTGCTCAAAGGTGGGTGAAAGCCCGTTAAGGTTCAGTACCGGTGCAGAGCCAACAAAGAAAAAGGCATCTATGTTTTTATTGAGTAAGGCAGGCAAAGCATCTTTGATATTCAGGTCAAACGGAATCCATTCAATACCAGTTTTATCTTTAATAAAATTGGCAGTAACGGCTGTTCCCTGTCCGGCAGAGCCTATGGCAACTTTTTTACCTTTCAGGTCAGTTAATCCTTTGATTTTAGATGATTTTAAAGTGATCAGGTGAATCTCTTCAACTCCAAGAGGCATCAGCATCAGAATACTATCAGTGCGTTTGGCATATTTCTTAATGTCTTTCAATTGTTCATTAACCAACACATCGTATTGCATAAAGGCAACCATGGGTGTTGTGGATTTGTAAAGTCTGTTGAAGTTGTGCTGGCTTCCGGTTGAGGTCAGAATTTCAACGGCTGGCGTGATTTTTTTCTTTAAAACAATGGAATCCTTATCGTCCCATGTGGTAGTAAAAACAGTGTCGAAGGTTACAATGTCACCGACAACAGACCTGATATCATTACCCATCTGATAGTAGGAACCTTTTTCAAAACCAGTAATGATCTGAATTTGTCCCAATACTGACCTGACAGAGAGTAAACCCGTAAAAATCAATAGAAGTACAAGTGTTTTAGCTGTTTTCATAAACATACCTTTTTAAAATGTTTGATTTACTTAAAATTATTCGACCAAAACGCACGAATTTTCATTGCAAAAATATGGTAATTCAGAAAAAAATCAATCACACGAAAAAATATTTTCTGATTTTCTGTAAATTTGCTGATTATTTAAAAGTTAAATTTTAAAGTTATGGTAAAAAAAATATTGCTATTTATCGTATTAGCCTTGTTTGGGCTGAATAATCTGAATGCCCAGTGTTTTTTCAAAACATATTCGACAGAACTGCTGAATGAATATCACGAAGGCTTTTACGTAACACCAAAAGGAAAAATTGTCTGTCGCTTTTTTGACGGCTTCTCCTTCTTTGACGGTTCAACATGGAAAAACCTTCAAACAACTGCTATCCCTCATGGAAATTCTTTGGCGATGGAGGAAAACGGAACGGTTTGGCTGGGATCATTTTATGCTGGCCTTACAAAATTTGTGGATACCAACAACATCACCAATTACGATACTTCTGACGGCCTTGCCTCAATGGAAATTCAAGTGATTAAAATTGCACCTGATGGAAAAATCTGGATTGGTCATTACGGAGGAGGTGTTTCGGTATGGAATGGGACTTCATTTACGGTTTATGATACCACTAACGGACTTTCTGATATGTTTATCAGACAGATAGCATTCGATAAAAACGGAAAGGTCTATATTGGCAGCATGAATGGAACGGTTGATGTTTTTGACGGGATTAAATTTACCAAAATGAATCTTCCTGCAAATGGAGAAATAAATGACATTGCTATTGCAGATAATGGAGATATTTATATCCTGACCTACGAAATGACAAGCTACATGGATGTTGTTTACAGGTTTGATGGAAATAAATGGTACCAGCTTAATTTTACAAAACTCGGAGCTGAACCTTCCATTAATAAAATCCTGACAGATCAGGCAAATCATTTATATCTGGCAAGTTATAACGGATTACTGAAATTTGATGGGAAAAATGAATCACTCTACACCCAAAACAGTGGTTTATTTGCTGATAATGTGTCAAACATGGGCATCACGGAAGACGGAACAATTTATCTGACTTCCAACACAGGTATTACAGAATTCAAACAGGCAACCACCTTTGTGATAGACATAAAGCAACCCAATGGTAGTACGTATGATGGAAAAATAGTGGTATTCAAAAAAATGAAAGGAGTCAAAGCATTTACTCAGATAGCCAGCCAGTCTTACACTGCCAGTCCGGCTGTGATAACCGTAAATACTACCGGAGACTTTATAATACTTGTCGAACCCAATGCTTCGGTTAATCCTGATCTGGTTGGGACCTATTTCGGAGATGTTGACATTTGGGATAAAGCCACCGTTGTTCAGAATCATTTTTGTGAATCGAAAATTGATACCTATGCCGTAAAAGTTATTCAGATTCCGCC
This sequence comes from Sphingobacteriales bacterium, assembly GCA_012517435.1. Taxonomy (NCBI): domain Bacteria; kingdom Pseudomonadati; phylum Bacteroidota; class Sphingobacteriia; order Sphingobacteriales; species Sphingobacteriales bacterium. The sequence goes on from JAAYUY010000193.1 coordinate 22,412, forward strand.
AATGCCTAAAGGGAAAGGGTATATAAGTGGAACGGTAAAATCTACTGATGGCACGAGAGGAGTTGCAGAGCCCATTAAGGATGTTGACGTTACCCTTAAAAAAGTACCTGGTGGAGTTATCGTAAAAAAGACCAAGACAAATGACAATGGCGTTTATGAATTTACCGAACTCGATACGGCTACTTATGCCATTTTCGTTGATATTCCGGGTCTTCCTCAGGATACCCCCAGAATTGTGAAAATTACCGAAACGGATACTTCTTTCAAAAACCAGGACTATAAGGTGGACAGCACAGGTATTAAAGCCGGAGACTTCAGTGGAATCAAAGAAAAGAGAAATGATTTCAAAGCTTCTGTATATCCCAATCCATTCAGCGATAAGTTGTTTGTCAGGTTCTTTAACAATGGTATTACCTCTGTTGAAATAGTCAATATTTCCGGGGAGGTGGTGCGTTCGTTTAAAGAAACCGGACATGGAGAAAAGATAATGACTATCAATTTCAGCGATCTTCCTCATGGCCTTTATGTGCTGAAAATCAATAATGGCGAAAAACTTTCTGTATTTACAGTGAGTTCTTATTAAAACAGTTTTTCAAAACTTAAAAGGGTTGGTTGAAAAAACACCAGCCCTTTTTTTATTTGCTTAATTATATCCGATAGCTGTATATTGTGGTGCATTTTTTTGTTAAAAATTCTGATTATTTTCAGCGATTAAACAGTTTCTGATGAAGATTCGATGGTTAACTGGTATCCTTTTACTGTGTTTTCTTTTCAACAACACAATGACATTTTCACAATCAAAAGATAGCCTGCTGAAGGTTTTAAAGGAGGCAAAAACTTCCAGAAAGGCTGAGGTCTATCTTCAACTCTCTGATGTGGTAGTAAATGACTCTGCTGAGTTGGGTATTTTTTATGCCAACAAAGCTTTGGAACTGGCAAAACGTTTTAAAAACGAGAAAGAAATTGCTGATGCCTATTTCCATCTGGGTGATGCCTATCTGAATCTGAATGATTTCCAAAATTCATTGCAAAACTATATTAAGTCGTTGAATATCAGGAAAGAATTGAAAGATTTTAAAGATATTGCTGCTGCTTACAATGGTATTGGAATGGTGTTTTATCTTCAGGGCGAGTATGATAAAGCCATAAAATATTTTACAGCTGCCTGGCAAAATGATAAAAAAGCCAATGATTTTGAAAATGCTTCCAAAAGATTGAATAACATTGGAATAGCATATAAAAAAATGGGAGACTTCGATAAAGCCATAGAATATTACAATCAGGCTTTGAAAATTGACAGGGAAAATAATTTTGAAGCTAATATAGCCATAGACCTGAATAATATCGGAGCCATCCACAAGGCATGGGGAAATTACGAAGAAGCATTGAAATATTATACTGACGCACTCGGGATAGATAAAAGAATCGGCAAACCTGCCGATGTGGCCATTGACATGAATAATATCGGGATGGTTTATTATTCTCAGGGAAAATATGATAAAGCCATAGAATATTATATGCAGGCGCTTGAGATTGTCAAACAAAGCGGAGATGAAACGCAGGTTTCCAATTATCTGACCAACATTGGTTCCGTTTACGACACATGGGGACAGTTCGAAAATGCCCTCGAATACTACACCAAAGCACTGGAACTCGATAAAAAGCTGAACAATGAAGCCAGTGTGGGAGGCGACTTAAACAATATCGGTTCCGTTTATTTTTCAATGAAAAAATACAGGGAAGCTGTCAGATACTATGAAGAAGCGCTTGAAATATTTACCCGCATGAAGCAGGAAGGGGCGGTTGCCGTCATCCTGAACAATCTGGCTTCGGTTTACAAGGCTTGGAAGCAATACGAGAAAGCCATTCAATATTACAACAGGGTGCTCGAAATAGATAAAAAACAGGGGCGACAGGCTGATATTGCTGTTGACCTGAATAATCTTGGACTTGTGTATTATGACCGGAATGAATATGCTTCTGCTCTTTACTATCATCAGCAAGCCCTTGAGCTGGCTGAATCCATTAAGGCAACACCAATTATACTAAGCTCATACGGATATCTTTCTGATGCATATTTCAAAATGGGGAACTACAAAGAAGCATTGAACTTTTACAAACGTTACACTTCACTGAAAGACTCTATTTTTACAGAAGAAAAACACAAGCAGATTGCTGAGTTTCAGACCAAGTATGAAACCGAGAAAAACAAAGCGCAGATAAAGATACAGCAAACAGAGCTGGCCAAAAAGGATGCTGAAAACAAGCGACAAAAGGCTATTATCATTTCAGCAGGTATTGTCCTGCTGCTGGTTATCGGCCTGGTTATACAGGTTTACAGGAGCCTGCAACGAAAAAAACGTGACAACGAAATTATTGCCCGTGAAAAAGCCAAGTCTGAAGAGCTTTTGCTGAATATTCTGCCACTCAAGGTAGTCAACGACCTGAAAGAGACAGGAACAACAGAACCAGAGAGTTTTGAGGAAGTTTCAGTCTATTTTTCTGATATTGTTGGATTTACAGATACTTCTTCCCAACTGGAGCCAAAGTTTTTGATCAATGAACTGAACGAAATATTTACTGCTTTTGACGATATTATGGAAAAATATCAGTGTGAGAGAATCAAAACTATAGGGGATGCATACATGGCCGTATGCGGAATGCCTGTCCGCAATGCCAATCATGCAGAAAATATTGCCAGAGCAGCCATCGACATTATTCATTACCTGACCGAACGCAATAAAAATTCTAAAATTCAATGGAGGGTGCGAATAGGCATTAATTCCGGAAAGGTCGTAGGAGGGATAGTCGGGGTGAAAAAATATATTTATGATGTTTTCGGAGATACCGTCAATACAGCATCACGTATTGAAAGCAATGGCAGTCCCATGCGTATCAATTGTTCCCATTCCACCTACCTGCTGCTGAAAGATAAATTCAACTTTATTCCCCGTGAACCGGTTGAAGTGAAAGGAAAAGGGATTCTTAAAATGTATTTTCTTGATTATGAGTCAGAATTTGTAAAAGAAGATTTGCAGACAGTTTAATATGCACTATCAAAAGCTGGAAGAATTTGTTCTGAATAAGTTAAGGCTGGAACTAGACCCGCGGTTATATTATCATGGGATTCATCATACCCTTGATGTGCTTTCTGCCTGTCGCAAAATTGGCTTTTCTGAAGGAATACATGGGGATGAAATGATTTTATTACAGACTGCAGCTTTATTTCACGACATGGGTTTCATCCGACAATATAAAGGTCATGAAGAAGTTTCGTGCCAGCTTGCAGATGATATTTTACCCGGTTTTGGATACACCCGCAATCACATTCAGATTGTAAACGAAATGATAATGGCCACCCAGATTCCCCAATCACCAAAATCTTTACTGGGACAAATCATTTGTGATGCTGATCTCGACTATCTTGGCCGGAATGATTTTGAACCTATAGCTCACAGTTTATTTAAGGAACTTATGGCATTTCAGCTGATTAGCGGAGAAGAGCAGTGGAACCGGATTCAGGTCAGCTTTATCAGCAATCACCGCTATTTTACTCAAACAGCCATTTCTCTTCGGGAAGAAAAGAAACAAATCCAGCTGAAACGATTGAAAGAGATAGTTGAGGCCTATGATTCGAAGTCCTGAAAAGGAATTTTTCAGAAATCACCAGACAATTTTCCCGCTAATTTCAGCATCCCCGATCTGAATACGAACAAGGTATATCCCTTTTGGTAAATCCTGAATATCAATATCATTTCTTCCGGATTCAAGACAAAATTCCCTGATTGATTCCCCCATCAGGTTATACAGATTACCATTTGCATGACTGATATTATTTCTCAGAAAAATCAGCACCTTTTCTCCACTTCTGTATATGCTGACATATTGGTCTGCATTTTCAGCAAGAGAAGAGAATGTTTGTCCGGCAAGGATTTTTTTACCGGGATGGCTTTCGTATGCAAAATCTTTTATTACAACAGTGTCGGCATTTTTCGATACACTCAACCGTGCCCATCCATAGTGCCAGTCGTTTCCTATTTTAAATCGTAATCCAAGATATTTTTCAGAGCCGCCTCTCCACTTCCCCAAAGTAATATTTTGGGATCCCAATACGGCTTTTTGATAAAGAAGGCCGTAGCTGCTGTCTTCCCAAACTCCCTGGTTTTCATCAATTAAGTCATTTTTATTGAGTGGCCTTGGATAAAACATTAAATAGGTGCTTCCGCTTGAGGATACTGTCAGGGTATCACCCAGTGCTTCGTTACCATTTAATGTTTGAACCCCTCCGATATTCATGAAAAACGTTGAATAATAAAAATATTTTTCCTGAACTATTTTAAAATCAGGAACACTGTCTTTATTCATGTCGAGCAGGTAACTGGTATCAGATAATATGATATCCGGGTCGATATCAGTATAAATAATCTGTCCATTGGCAGCATTTCCGGCAACCACCAATCCGGCTGCCAATGCTGAATATGATTTTAATTTACGGTCAAAGTCTGTCATTATTTGAATTTTATGTGATTAATTATTGATGTAAAGATACTTCAAAATAATGAATTGACAATCACAAAAATATTATGGTTATTCCCGGTGAGTAATGAGTGACAACCGGTGAGAAGTTACTGCCTTTTTTTAAAATCAAAAGGAATTTTCATTCCAAGTAAAATTCTTTGTGAATTGCCTTTGAATATAATATCACCTTCAGTCAGTTGATTTTTAATCCAAACGTTAGCTGAAATCCTGTTAAACTCGCGGACTCCAAGGTCCAGCCGACCATCAATAAACAGGATTAGATTTGGATGAAGGTAAAACTCAATCCCGATTCCTGAATTAAAAGTAATGATGTTTTGATGTGTCCTGAAATAATTTTCAAAATAATACGCTGTATCTTTGGTAGGAGTATAATTATTTGAATAGGTGTTGGTTTCGTAAAGGTCGCTTACAGCCGAATGTAAGAAGCTGAGTCCTACTGAAGGGGTAATTACCATGCGATAAAATATACCGGGCAACTGGTAATGATATTTCGTTCTGACTCCAAACTCATTGACATTGTATTCACCTGAAAGCCAGCCATGTCCGGTTCCAATGTTTTTGTAAAATATTCTGTTTGTGTAGTTTTGCCTGTAGTACGCACCTTCAACGGAAATACGGTTAAACTTGTAACCCGCATAAATTCCTTTAAAAATATCAGCATATTTAAACTCCCAGAAAGAATGTCTTCCCCAATTTGAAGCGATCTGCTCAGCATTTGATTCTTTAAAAAGGCGCCAGAGAGGTCCTGCACCAATCCCTATGAAAAATCTCCTGTCAATTGATTTTGAATAGTTTATCTTTATGTCTTCGCGGGTATCCTTTCGGGTTTGTCTTAATTGCCAGATATTGCTGACCGGATATTTTAATCCTATGGTGTACTGAAAATTGTTCCCTTTTGAAATTAGATAGGCAACCTGTGGGGGCTCTGAATTATATTGGTAAATGGCATCAATCTCAATCACTTTCTGAAATCCTTTCTGGTACCTGCTTTCAAATGTTAATGATAAATCCTCGAATAGCCTGACATTTATTCCCAGTCCGGCTTCCAGCATCGGAAAGTAACGGTGAAAATTTTCGAATTCTTCATATTTTATATGTCCTGTATCCCCACTTCTTGTTAATGTAAATTCACCTTCCCCATGCGAAAGGTAAGATCGATTAATGTTGTTTACATAGCCAAAAAGAACATGGGCAGTCAGCTTTTTCTTTATCAGAGGTTGTTCATATTTCAGCACCAACGGGATCTGATAAACATTCATTATGTTTCCGGCTGATGCAAAAAAAGAGAATTTAAAATTTGGCCCCCCGTAATAGGTAATCCCATGAAAACCGGATTCAACAGATAGTTGTTTATTGATTTCCCTGCTGATATTAAAACCCCATGAAATGGATGGAATGTCCGGGTTTTTAAGTTTTCCGCCCGGATCATATAATTTGTATTTGGCAGCAATAATTCCTGTTTCAGCACCAAGGAATAATTTATTTTGAGAAAGTGTAATGAGCGGGGTTAATATCAACCCGATGATAATCAGTGATAAATTTTTCATTAACGTGTTTTTTCTATTAACGGAAATCTGAAATTTTATTGTTATTTATTCCTGAAAATAAGTTACTTTTAAGGAATAAGATTTATCTCCTGCATCAATCTTAACCAGATAAATGCCTGAAGAGAATCTGCCGAAAGGTACCTCTAAAATTTCAGAAACCGGATGGTTAAAGCCGGCAATTTGTTTTCCGTGCAGATCAAAAATATTGATGCTGTTGATCTGAAAATGATCCGGAACGACAATATTCATTGTTTGATTTGAAAAATAACAGTTAATCTTGCTAAGGTCAAAATTATCCATGCCTGAATTATGAGTCAGCATAAATTCATCAGAAGGGAGTGATAAAGCATGTTTGGAAGCATAAGTTCCATCAGCCACACTGATAACGAATGCTTTGTATTTGACATTGTTGGTAATTAAAGCCCCATCTGCGTCAGTGGCTGTTTTTGAAAGTATAATCTCGAGGTCGCCGCCGGTTTTTGGAACATTCGTGAATACTGAAGGAGGCAGATTCATGGCATCTTCAATGGTAAAATTCTGTGCTTTTTCAGATTTACAGACAACCACACTGTAGAAGGCCACTTTCTGTTCATCTGCAGCTTTTGCAAAGGAAATTTTAAGATCCTGACCATTACCGTTATTGCCAATATCAGTGGCTACGGGTGTTCCGGCAGGTGAGGAGAGAACATGAAAAGCAAAATATCTTCTGTTGGTGGAGAGGATAGGCTCGGTTGCATGGACCCCATCCGGCATACTCAATACATATACCTGATAATACTGACCAATTTTCAGCGGATTTCCCTGAAGGTCAACATTGGAGGAGTTCACTGTCTTTTCAATATTAAAGCCTGTTTTCGGAACTACTACAATATTCGGAGGAGATAAATTCAAGGCCATATTGGGAGTAAGCTGAGTGCTGTCGAGAACGTTTTTCAGAATTATCCGGTATTCCGATACCTTGCTTTCGTCAACTGCTTTATCGAAAGTGATTTTCAGGCCGTTTCCATTTCCCAGATCCTGAGCTAGAATCTTTGTAACTCCGTAAGTATTGGCGGCATCTCCTGTTCTGATGGATTTTCCACTCGTAAACTCAATTGCAAAGTCCTTGATGGTAAAAGACCTGCCGTTTTGTGCCACATCCAGCCTTGCCCAACCTAAATAGGGTTTCCCGTCAATCTTTATTTTAATGCCAAGATATTTATCATTGACTCCTTGCCAATAGCCGTAATTTCCGGCAGTACCCTGCCAGTTTAATGTGCCGTAGTCACGTATCCTCCAGTTTTTGTTAATTGTATCGAGCAGATATCCGGCATCGAGGGCAAACGGATAAAGATAATTACCCGTGCTTTTTCCAAGTATCTCAGTGTCCTGAGCCCTTTGAACACTGACGAAATAGGCATTGGTACCAAAAGCCTGAAACACCAGCAGGTCGTGAAAATAGTCATAATTAAAATCGAAAATGTAACCTGAAGTATCTCCAAATGTCAGGTCTTCAAACTGATCGGTATATAAAATCTGACCATCTGAAACGACCGGTGTTGCCAATAGTCCGGCTGCCAATGCCGAATATCCGGCTAATCTTTTATCAAAATCTTTGTTTCTCATTACTGTTTTTTTATCGGTTAAGTACTTTTAATCTGAAAAAGTTAGCTGTTTATCTGATTTTCGTCCTGTATAAATTTTTGTCAATGACCTTAATTGCCTCATCTTCATCGAGTTGATAATCGAGAAAATGATTGATTTTACAGATATTTTCAACCGGATTATCTATCAAATCCCCATAGTCAACGTAAAGTAGTTTTACATTCGGCTCTTTCTGATGCCAGATTTCAACATTTTTCAGCTCCCTATCAAAAGCCTGTGCGACTGAAAGCGGAAACTTATCCTGTTGACGCCCAAGCATTTTCTGCTGTGAATGAATGATTTCATACATGTCTCTTTTCATAAAAATCACCTTGTAATCATATTTAACCGGCAGAAAACGCAGCAGTTGTGCGATGACTTTTAAGGCTTTTCCTTCTGCTTCATGCAACCAGTTGTTGTCACGCGGAAGACTTTTTACCTTCTCATATTCAAAATATCCTTTCGGATTTGACTCATCTGCCAGCCGTATTTCATCCGTCAGGATATCCATTCCGCCTGCTTTCAGTATCTGCATCATCAGCGAGGTGCCGGAGCGGGGGAGCCCCGATACTATTGTTATTTTGCCTTTCATCTGCTCATTCAGAATTATCCGGTGTATTTCTGACATTTCTTTCTGCTTTAGTTTTTCTTCATAAATCTGTATTAGCCATCTCCTTGCTTTATACATACCCGGATTCATTTTCAGACTCAGTTCAAAAGCCTGACAGGCTTCAGTGAATTTTTCCAGTCTAACCAGTGCTTCCCCGAGGTGGTAATGAGCAGGTGGAAAATGATACAACAATCCGATGGCATTCAGTGAGCTTTCTGCAGATTCCTGAATAAAACCAAGTCTTAGTTGGGCAAGTGCCAGTCCATGCCATGCATAGGCATTTTCATCATCATTTTCAAGTACTTTGGTGAATATTTTCAGGGCTTCCTCATATCTTTGCAGCCGGATATAAACTTTGCCAAGCTCCTGTAACAGGCTGGCCGTAGCCGGCATTCCTTTTTCTGCCTCACTGAACATTTTCAGTGCTGCATGCGGGCGGTTCTGATGGGAATAAATGATGCCTTCAAATACTTTCAGGTAAGAACTGTAGCTTTCATCTTTTCTTTTCAGAATTTCAATGATTTTCAAAGCTTTTTCGAATTCTGAAAGTTGAATATTGTATTTAATAGCATCCAGCTGAAAACGAATTTCATCTTTGTCGTCCTCAAGCAATTCCTCTATTATTTCAATGGCCTTTGAATAATTATTTCGGCTTGCCAAAACCCTTGATAGATTATATTTTAACTCTCTGACCGCCTGCGCTGAAGCTTTGTTTTTATCTTCTCCCGGATTTTCCAGGTAGCCTAATTCTATCAACTGCCGGAGAGCTGCTGCTGAGCTGACAGGATCTTCAGTTTTTTCAGGCGGATGAGTTCCGAAATCTCCCGGAAGCGTATCCCATGATTCAATCCTACTGCTTTTCGGATGGTCTGTAAAAATATTACTCAGTACTTTTCCATCCATATCTTTTCCGGAAGGTAAACCGTAAATGTTTAAAATAGTGGGAGTTATATCCAGAAGGGTTGCTCCGTAAACTCTTTCATCCGTTTTAATGTTTTCTCCAGAAATACATAAAATACCATAAGGCCTGTGTTCAAGGGCAGGGGCAGCAGGTATTCTGGGCAAAGAAGCCGGTCGATGGCTATCGGAATAAAAACCATGATCACTTACAATGATAAAAGTTGTGTCATCTCCTGCCAGTTCAATCAGCCTGTCGAGCATCATGTCGTGGAAAATGTATCCTCCATCCACAACATCCTTGTAAAGTTCAAAATCAGCAACTGGGATATGATCCTGACGGGGAGGCCTGTATTTCATAAAGGCATGACCATAATGGTCGATAGCATCGTAATAGACAGCCATAAAATCCCATTCAGTGTTTTCCATCAGCCAGGTGGCGATGGCATGTGTGCTTGCTGCTTCAGCGGTGATTTTGGCGAGGGAAGCCAGGCGGGGGTCTTTTTCCTGATCTACTTCAGCAGCATTGGGGATAAAAGGTAAAATATGTTGCTGCGTGAGCTCTGCCGGATGAATGCGGTACTCTTTCAGAATTTTTGTCATTTCCGGAGGATAAACCGATCCTTCATTCACAGGCCAGGGACTATCGGGTGGTGTATTGGCCTTAACAAAAAGATTTGAAACCATTACCCCGTTGATGGGTTCTGCCGGATGACTTGGCCACCAGCCAACCACATTACATTTATAACCGTTGTAATGTAAAATATTCCAGACTGCTTTTGTCTGACGTGAGGTAACGGCAACAGGCCTGATACCTCCATTTATATTATCGGGTTCAATGAAGCCAAGAATGCCGTGTTTGTCAGCTTTTTTTCCGGTGGCGATGGATGTCCAGAGCATAGGGGAAAGGGGAGGATCGAGGGTGGCTAAATTTCCAATGACGCCTTTATTGACAAGCTTTTCAAGTGCAGGCATTCGTCCTTCGTCCATCAGCGGATTGATGACTTTCCAGTCGGCAGCATCCCATCCGATCAACACAACCTTCTTTTTATGCATGAATAAAATATTTTCTGTTAATGATGTTTTTCTGTCCCCTTTTCACTCATATTGCTGTTTTGCCGGGCTTTTTTTCTTGCTTCACGCCAGGCTTTTACACCCACTGCACCCAAAGCGAGCAATCCAAGTGAGCCCTCCGGATGAATCTCGACAGGCTGGCCGGTCTGTTTATCCCTTATTATTATCTTATCCGATTGATATTCTTGTCTTTCAGTCATTGTTTTATGCACTTTTAAAAATTGGTACAATTTTAGTTAAATTATGCCGAACTTTAATTAACCAAATAAAACGACAAAATTATGAAGAGAATATTTTTACTTTCAGCAGTTTTGATTTCAGGCATTATTCTGATGAGTTCCTGCAACAAAAAAGAAAAGGAAGACACTGATGCTCAGGAAGTTAAGCTTGACAAAGAAGCTGTCAGCTATCCGGTGGATTTAGCTAACAGCAAAGTCCTTTGGCTTGGAAAAAAAGTGACCGGACAGCATAATGGAACTATTAACCTGAAATCAGGTGAAGTATTGGTAAAGAATGACACCCTGACAGGCGGACGTTTTGAGTTTGACATGAACAGCATTACCAACCTTGACCTGACAGACGAAAAAATGAATGCAAAGCTGACCGGACATCTGAAAAGTGCTGATTTCTTCAATGTTGATTCATTTGCTACAGCAACATTTGAGATTACTTCAGCCGAAATGATTGCCAATCCTGTTGATTCCAACAATTACAACATCAGCGGAAACCTGACAATCAAAGGTATTACCAACAATATCAGTTTTCCGGCAGTAATCGTTTCAAAAGACGGAATGTTTAATGCCAAAGCCACTATTAAAGTTGATCGTACTTTGTGGAACATCCGTTATGGCAGCGGCAAGTTTTTCAAGGGACTGGGTGATAAGATGATCAATGATGAGTTTGAAGTTACCATTGATATCCTTGCTCAGAAACCTGCAGAAGTCGCTGAAAACAAGTAATTCGGAATTTTTTCATCCTATAAAAGCCGGTAAATAGCCGGCTTTTTTTATTTATAGGGTACAAAAAGCTTTGTTGAAACAATAGGGTTTGCGGTATTTTAGTATGATACGGGATATAATACCAATGAAAAGTAAAGGTGCCGATGACTGGACTCGAACCAGCATGTCCGTACGGACACTACGCCCTGAACGTAGCGCGTCTACCAATTTCGCCACATCGGCAGGCGCTGCAAATATACAACCTCTTTTGTTTATGAAAATCTTCAGGAAAAATTTTTTCATTTTTGGTAAAAATCCGATTTCTGTCTTACCTTCGTTTTTTAAAAAAGGAATAAAAACATCAGTTTAATGAAAAGAATAAGTCTTCCGATACAGATTCTGATTGCACTTTTATTTGGGTTTCTGTTCGGGTATTTTTTTACAGATCAGGTAACTTATGTCAGTTGGATAGGCGAATTGTTCATCCGTTTGTTGAAAATGATTATCATCCCACTGATTTTAGCTTCCATAATATCAGGGGTGTCGAGTATTGAAGGAGGCAAGGAATTTGGAAAACTAACCCTTAAAACATGGCTCTATTATATTTCAAGCAGTTTGGCGGCTATTTTAACCGGTTTAATTCTTGTCAACCTGATTCAGCCGGGTGTCGGAGCCAATATCGGTCTTCAGGAAACTGTCGAAAACTTCAAACCAGGATCCGCCTCTGTCAGAGATTTACTCATGAACATAGTTCCGACCAATATCATTAAATCAACAGTTGATGAGCAGATGCTTTCGCTGATATTTTTTGCCATGGTTGTCGGCTTTTTTATCAACCGGATTAAAAATGACCATTACCGTACATTATTAAAAGATTTAGCCAATGCAGGTTTTGCTCTGATGATGAAGATTACGGGTTTTATTATTAAGCTCACACCTTATGGCGTATTTGCAATTATGGCAGGTATTGTGGCCAAGAATATAGATAATGTGGTGGAAGTATTTTCCCGCCTGGGTCTTTATTTTATTACAGTTATTGCAGGTCTGTTTTTTCATGCGTTCATTACTCTGCCCTTATTTCTCCGCTTTGTTGCCAAAATAAATCCTATCAAACATTATGGCTCTCTTTCATCGGCTCTGCTGACTGCTTTTTCAACTTCTTCTTCCAGTGCGACTTTGCCAGTTACTATGAATTGCCTGGAAAAAAACAGTGGTGTCAGCAATAAAATCACAAGTTTTGTCATGCCACTGGGCGCAACGGTCAACATGGACGGAACAGCCCTTTATGAATGTGTTGCGGCTATTTTTATTGCTCAGGCTTACGGGATTGAACTTTCTGCCCTGCAACAGATAATAATCGTTTTTACTTCATTACTTGCCTCAATAGGCGCTGCTGGAATTCCGATGGCCGGTTTTTTTATGCTTTCCATTATCCTGACTACTATTGGGTTGCCTCTTGAAGGGGTTGGACTTATTCTGGCTGTTGACAGAATACTCGATATGTTCAGAACAGCTGTCAATACTTTGAGCGATTCAGTAGGGACTGTTGTTATCGCTCATTCGGAAAAAGAAATATTAAATGACAGTGTTTTGAAAAATGTCCCCAAAGTTAGTATTGATGAAGAGCTGATTGATTAAATTACCCCACAGAAATTATAGGCAGGAAATTTGTAATAATCAAAGGCGTTAGTGTAAAAACTAATTTTTTTTATGCGCTTTAACCAAATACTTTTGCACCTCAAATAAAAATAATGAAACACATATTAGCTTTTGCTTTATTGCTTTTTTCTTTCAGTCTGAATCTATTTTCCCAGGAGGATAACCGGCATTTTTGCGGAACTGATCTTTATATGGAAGAGCTTTTTCAGCAATATCCACAACTGAGAGAGCAAATCCATCAGGAGAGTATTACACGTGACCTGACCCCTTACCGTATGCAGAGAAGGGAAAGTGTCAGGATTATTCCTGTAGTCTTTCATATTATTCATCAGGGCGGTCCTGAAAACATACCGGATGAAGACATTTATGCAGTCCTGAAACGGATCAATGAAGATTTCAGAAAAATGAATGCCGATACAAATCAAATCAGGGATATTTTCAAGGGCAGGGTAGCCGATATGAATATTGAATTTCGTCTGGCTAAAATAGACCCGAACGGAAAATGTACCAATGGTATCAACCGTATTTATTCAAACCTGACTGAAAATTCAAGAGACAACGTAAAAAACCTGATAGACTGGGACAACATGAAATACCTGAATATCTGGGTAGTCAAGAGCATTTACAATTCATCAGGCGTAGGTACCATACTTGGTTATTCTTATTTCCCCCAAAGTGCATTGCAGAATCCAAAGCTCGATGGTATTGTCATCAGGGCAGATGTAACCAATTATAATGGAAGAACATTGACCCATGAACTGGGACATTATTTCGGACTTCCACATACTTTTCAGGGCGGATGCGGGACAGATTGTAAAACAACAGGTGATTATATCTGTGATACCCCTCCTGTTTATGAAGATACCTATGGTTGCGATAAAACCAAGAATACCTGTCATAATGATGTTCCTGATGAGCCCGATATGACGGAAAATCACATGGATTATACCTCCTGCAGGGTGATGTTCAGTGCAGGACAAAAGGAAGTAGTTGATTATTACCTGAATTCACAATACAGAAGTAACCTTTGGAAAGCCAGCAATCTGGCCGCCACCGGGGTAAATGATGTTCCCAATATCGCCTGCAGCCCGGTTGCCAGATTTGAAGTTCCCTATTATGCTTTTTGTACAGGAGCTCCCGTTACTGTCTTAAATAAGTCTTTAGGCCCTGATAATATGCAGTTTACATGGTATCTCCCGGGTTCTTCCAACCCTGTTTTTGACGGGAAAGAACCTGTTGTTACCTATGACCAGCCCGGAAAATATACAGTTAAACTTAAAGTGAAATCAGTTTACGGGACAGACAGTGTTGAACAGAATGCAGCCGTAATGATTTATCCGCCTAAGGGCGAGCCGGTAACCTTTAAAGAAGGTTTTGAAGATAACAATTTTTCCAATGATTTCTGGTATGTCGATCCGGGAGCCGGTAATATTGTCTGGAAACGAACAACATCCGCAAAATTTGAAGGGAATAAATCTTTCTATCTCAATAACTTCAGCTATTCATCCGCAGAGCGGGAGTTTTATTTTATTCTTCCTCCTTTGGATTTAAGCCAGACCCAGTCACCTTATTTATATTTTACCTATGCACATGCACGGAAAAGCGATGCCAGCAAAGACCTGCTCAGGGTTTATGTATCATCCGACTGTGGTAAAAACTGGTCGTTGCGAGATATTACCAATCAAATTAAATTGCCTACTGTAACTGATTTTTATACTACTCAGTTTATTCCTTCTGCCAGCCAGTGGAGAGAAAAATTTATCGACATCAGCAATTATCAGGGGAAAGAAAACCTGCTTGTCAAAATAGGGTTTTATGCAGCTGGAGGAAATAATATTTACATTGATAATATTAAGGTTTACAGTGCTGTATCCGTACCGGATGCTTTGAATAGTAACTTACTCAGTATTTATCCGAATCCTGCTGATAATCAACTGAATATAAGTTATTTTAATGCTGGTGAAAAGCAATACAGTCTGCAGGTGTCTGACATGAAAGGAAAAATTGTTTATGAAACCGTGATGCAGGCAAATCAGGGAATTAATAATTATTCAGTGGATATTTCCTCTATTCAGACGGATGGCGTTTATCTCGTCAGTCTCATCAGTGACGGGGTAATTATGAGACATAAATTATTGATATTCAGAAAGAAATAAAAAATGAGTAAAAATCTTGTCATTGTTGAATCTCCGGCAAAAGCCAAGACCATTGAGAAATTTTTAGGAAAAGATTTTAAGGTAATGTCCTGCAACGGGCATGTCCGTGATCTTCATCCGAATGAACTATCCATTGATCTGAAGAAAAACTTTGAGCCGAAATACTTTTTGCTGAAGGAAAAAACAAAACTGATTAACGATCTGAAAAAAGCTGCCTCTGGTTCTGAAACCATTTGGCTGGCTACTGATGAAGACCGTGAAGGGGAGGCCATTTCCTGGCACCTGACTGAAGTACTGAATCTGCAAGAGGATAAAACAAAAAGGATTGTTTTTCACGAAATTACAAAGAATGCCATCCTTCATGCCATCGAAAATCCCCGTTATCTGGATTACAATCTGGTAAATGCACAACAAGCCCGCAGGGTTATCGACAGACTGGTAGGCTATCAGGTTTCACCCATACTTTGGAAAAAGGTAAAACCCTCATTATCAGCAGGTAGGGTTCAATCAGTGGCGGTCAGGCTGATTGTAGAAAGGGAAAGGGAAATAAATTCATTTACCCCTTCCATGTTTGTGAAGGTTTATGCTGATTTTGAATCAGTTTCGGATAAAACGATCAGGTTCAGAGCCGAATTACCTGAAAAAATTGATGATTTAAAACTTGCAGAGAAATTTTTGAAGGAATGTATCCCATCAAAGTTTACTGTTGAGTCTGTTGAGAAAAAGCCCGGGAAAAAATCGCCACCGCCACCCTTTACTACATCAACCTTACAGCAGGAAGCCAGCCGTAAGCTTGGCTTTTCCGTATCGCAAACCATGCAACTGGCTCAGAAACTTTATGAAGCCGGACACATTACCTATATGAGAACCGATTCTGTCAGGCTTTTCGATATGGCCATTGGCGTTGCCAAAGAGGTAATTACTGAACAATTCGGGAAAGAATATTCACATACGAGAAATTTTCAGACAAAGAGCAAAGGTGCTCAGGAAGCCCATGAAGCCATCCGTCCTACTTTTTTAAATGTTAAAAGTCTGGATGCCGGGGCACAGGAAAAGAAATTGTATGAATTGATCTGGAAACGTACCATTGCCTCACAGATGTCGGATGCCCGGATAGAAAAAACCACCGTCAAAATAAATGTATCTGAAAGCAAAAGACAATTTGTAGCCAACGGGGAAGTCTTGTTGTTTGATGGTTTTCTCAAATTGTATGTCGAATCGGAGGATGATGAAAATCCTGAAAACGGAACGGCAGTGCTTCCGGCCCTGAAAACGGGGGAAAATCTCATCATGATCGAAGCGCTTGCAGCCGAACGTTATACAAAACCACCGGTACGTTACAACGAAGCCATGCTGGTCAAAAAGTTGGAAGAGCTTGGTATTGGCAGGCCTTCTACTTATGCTCCGACTATTTCCACTATCATGAAAAGGGAATACATTATCAAGGGAAATGTAAAAGGGAAGGAGAGGACTTACCATCAGCTTGTGTTAAAAGATAAGACCATCAGAGAAGAAAAGAAGTCGGAGATCTATGGTTTTGAAAAAGGGAAACTGCTTCCTTCACCTGTTGGTGTAATGGTCAACGACTTTCTGGTGGAGCATTTTAAAAACATCATGGATTATCATTTTACTGCTAATATTGAGGATGAATTCGATAAAATTGCCGAGGGATCACTCGAATGGCGGAAAATGATTGAGCTGTTTTACAAAGACTTTACCCCGGTAGTCGAAACAGCCAGCAAGGTTTTGTTTAAATCTTCATTTGAACGATTAATAGGTGTTGATCCTGCTACCGGTAAAAAGGTATATGCCAAATCGGGGAAGTATGGCCCTTACGTCCAGCTTGGTGAATCAAATGATAAGGAGAAAGCTAAAAATGCACCTATGAAAAAAGGTCAGCTTCCGGAAAGTATTTCACTGGAAGAAGCACTCGAATTGTTTAAGATTCCACGTGTATTGGGAGAATATGAAGGAAAGCCGGTAACGGTAAATATTGGCAGATTCGGGCCTTATCTCGAATATAACGCAAAAAATATTTCCCTCCCACGGAAATACGATCCCTATTCAGTTGAACTTAATGATGCCATTCAGGTGATTTTATCGAAGCAGGATAATGAATCTGAACCAAAATCCCTGACTTTTATGCATGAAGGTGAGGAAATGAAGATTTTGCGGGGAAGGTTCGGCCCGTATATCTCTTTTAAAAAGAAGAACTATAAGATTCCCCGTGGAAAAGATTACCGCTCATTGACACTGGCAGAATGCCTTCAGATCATCAATGAAGCCGTTGAAAAGCAAAAGACTTCATCAGAAAAATAGTTTTTGGTATTTTACTGTTTATTTGAAAAAGCTTTAGTGCTTTTTTTCTTTTCAGCTTATCTTTGTATGGGTAAAATAATTTTTATCTGATGAAAAAAATCGTTGCGGCCATTATTATTCTTTTTTGTTTCTTTTTTTCGGGGAATCATATACTTGCTCCCGATAACAATTCCCAAAAGGAAAGGCTCAGCCCAAGAGATAAATTTGAATATTCCGCAGATTTACAATCAGTTATAAATGATTTTGCTGGTCAGGGGAAGCTTGAAAATGCTTCCATCGGAATCAGTATTTATGATCTTTCTTCAGCCAGTTTTATTGCTGAATATAATCCCGTTGTTTCTCTTGTTCCGGCCTCTGTAATGAAAATTATTACGACAGCAGCCGCGCTTGAATTACTTGGAAAAGACACTGTTTTCAACACAGAAATTTATTATTCCGGGAGTATTAATCCTCAATCCAAAATACTGACGGGTGACCTGATTATCAGGGGAGGAGGAGATCCTTGTCTGGGATCCCAGGCATTTAAAAACTATTATTACCAACCGGATTTTCTTGAAAAATGGGCTGAAGCGGTTAAAAATGCAGGTATTGAACATATTACCGGAAACATTATTGCCGATGCTTCTGTTTTTGATGATGAAAATGTGCCTTCCAACTGGAATTGGGTGGATATTCCTGCCTATTATGGCACACCGGCCTTTGGACTTTCAGTCTATGACAATCAGTTTGTGCTGAATTTCAGTCCTAAACGAAAAGGCAGGTATAAAGTGCATCCGGATAGCATGAATCCTGTTATTCCTGATTTATATGTGGAAAACAGAATCAGGGCAGATACAAAGGAAGAAAAATACCTTGATTTTGTTGGGGTATATTACTCAAATCAGCGGATTATCAAAGGCAATCTCTCAAAAATATCAGGAACGCTTGAGTTGAAAGGCAGTATTCCCGATCCTCCGTATCTGATTGGATATCAGTTGAGAACAAAACTTCAGGAGAAGGGCATCAGCATTACAGGTGATGTCGTAACCTCAAGAATGTATTTAGCTGAGAATAAACCACTTCCTGCTGAAAAGAAACTTATTTGTACGACAAATTCACCGCCACTTGCTGAAATAGTCAGGCGCACCAATATGTTTAGCATTAATCTGTATGCCGAACATTTGCTGAATCATATCGGGTATTTCAAATCCGGTCTTGGCAGTACCAAAGCAGGCGTAAAATCTCTTCTTTCTTATTATGAATCAAAAGGTTACGATACAAAAGGGGTTAATATATGTGATGGCAGTGGTCTGTCAAGTAACAATACCCTCACTGCCCGTTTTATTGTTAAAGTTCTGGCCGGTATGTCCGGGAACAAACCTGTTCAGGTGGCATTTTACCAGTCTTTGCCTGTTTCCGGTAGTTCAGGAACATTGCGTTCGTTTTGCAACGGAACTGTAGCTGAAGGAAAAATTCATGCAAAATCCGGCACTATGTCAAGGGTGAAATGTTATGCAGGATACATGGAAGTCAAATCGGGCAAAACCATTGCTTTTGCCGTGATGGTCAATAACTTTTCAACTGGCTCCGACACCGTCAATGCCTTACTGGCTCAGCTTATGGTCAATATTTATAATAATTATTAGGTGGCTTATGGATTTTTATCAGTCATTGCATCATTAGAGTCGTTAATCATTTTATCAAATAAAAAATCAATACCATGAAGAATGTTATTTTAATCAGTGTGCTTGCCCTAATTTGTTCATTTTCGGGTAATGCTGAAGAAAAAAAGGTAAGTTCAAAAATTACTACCGTAACGATTTATCAGCAAAACGCAAAAATTACCAGAACGGCTGCGGTAACTTTACCAGCTGGTTCATCAGTCATTGTTTTTCAAGGACTTGAAACGATGATTCAGACTCCGAGTATTCAGGTCAAAATGAGCAGGGAAGTCAGGTTATTGTCAGCAGGTTTTCAGCTAAACTATCTGCAGGACAAAAAAAACTCTGCTGAATATGCTGTTTTGGCCGATTCGCTGGACTTGCTGAAATATCAGATAGGGTGGATAGACGAACAAATTGTAGTTCTGGACGGAGAAGCAAGGTTAATTTCTGAGAATCAGAAACTTGGAGGATCACAGCAAGGAGTTACAGTAACTGAATTGAAAGCGTTGGCTTTGTGGTACAGTCAACGTATGGGTGAAATCAGAAAAAGTATATTTGACCTGAAAAAGAAGAAAGATGATCTGAATAAAATTAAATCAAGGATTCAGAACCAGCTAAACAATATGAATGCTGTCAAAACCACTACAACCGGAGAAATTCTTGTCGAAGTAACAGCATCTGCAGCAGTTACAGCTGAATTTGAGATTTCCTACATCGTTACAGGTGTTAATTGGGTCCCTTTGTACGACATTCGGTCTGAAGGAACCGACAAGCCTGTCAGGCTGGTTTATAAGGCAAGTGTTACGCAAATGACGGGTGTCGAATGGAAAAATGTTCAAATCAGGATATCCACCGGTAATCCGAATGCCAACAACAGCCGGCCGGTGCTTAATCCTCGTTATCTCTATGTGTATCAACCCACACTGTATGAAACCAAAGCTGTTACCGCAGCCAAACCATCTGCTAAAAATATGTATGCTGAAGAAGCTGCCCCTGCCGAAGATTTGAAAAGAGCTGAAGCTGCTTCTCCCGATTATAATTACGTTACAATGGATGTGGTTGAAAACCAGCTAAATATCGAATTTAAAGTGGAAGAAGCCTATACCATCCCTTCTGACGGTAAACCCCATCTGGTTACCATGACCGAATTTGAGATTCCCGCCATTTATGAATATCATACCGTCCCCATACTGGATAACGGAGCCTTTCTGCTGGCCAAACTAACCGACTGGGGAAAATATAATTTACTTCCGGGAAATGCCAATATTTTCTTTGAAAACAACTATATAGGCCAGTCTTATATCAATCCAAAGGTAACCTACGATACTTTACTGCTATCGTTTGGCAGAGATGAGAAAATTGTCGTTACCCGTGAAAAAGTGTTTAAGGAAAGTTCTGTCAATACCAGTTTGGGGACAACCAAACATGTCAATGTGTTTGAAATCACTATCCGTAATACCAAGTCAAAAGCCATCACCATCGATCTGCTCGATCAGATTCCGTTATCGAACATGAAAGATGTGATTGTTGAACTGATTGACAGAGGAAATGCAGAGTACAGTGATAAAATCGGCAAACTATCGTGGTTGCTCACCATTCAACCCAATGAAACAAAAAAAATCAGGTTTTCCTACTCCGTAAAACATCCGAAAGATTTGATTGTGGAAGGAATCTGAAACAGGGATGGAACCTTTTACCAGTTGTTTCAATTAAACCATGATGAATAAATTAAGTCAAAGTTTTCAAAGTTTAACCCTTAAAATAATGAACATGAAAAAGAGTTTGAATTTATTGCTGGTTATTTTTGCTGCAGGAATAACAGCCTTCTACCTGAATTCGTGCGATCAGGAAGCACGCGACAACGACACCAGTGTGGCATATGACAATGGCCTTGCTGAGCAGATTTTCAGCGATGTCAAAGCTATATCCGATCAGGCATCTTCCGGACAGTTGACTACTTTTATCCCTGATTATCAGGAAGGTTTGCTGAGTGGTTGTGCTACCGTTACGCTGGACAATACTTCCACACCCAAAAAGATTACTGTTGACTTTGGTTCGGCCAATTGTCTATGTAATGACCAGCGTACCAGAAGGGGAAAAATCATCATCACCTATACGGGAGCTTACCGCGATTCAGGAACCGTGATAAATATCAGCTTTGAAGATTATTATGTTAATGATAATCAGGTTCTTGGAGTGAAAACAATTACCAACAACGGTACAAATTCTTCCGGCCATCTGAATTACACGGTTGTGGTGGATGGAAAAATCAAAAAGGCAGACGGAGATTCCATCATCTGGAAATCAACCCGAAATAATGAATGGATAGAAGGTTCTGCTACACCTGCACTACTGGATGATGTATATCTGATTACCGGAAATGCCAGCGGTGTTTCTGCCAGTGGACTCCCGTTTACTGTGACCATTACCAAGGCATTACGCAAAGAAATAGGCTTTAAACATTTTGTCAGCGGAACCATTGAGATTGAACCACAGGGTAAGTTTAAGCGGATTCTTGATTACGGAGACGGAACCCGCGACAACAAAGCTACCGTTACTATCAACAACCGCACATTTGACATTATACTGTACTGATTTTCATTATTATACAATTAGAATCCCGTCAGTGATTTTAACAATTACTGGCGGGATTTTTATTTTCTGAAAAAAAAATTGTTATGGACTAAAAAACTATATTTGCCTCAAATCTGAAAGTTGAAACAAAAAATGTAAAGTTATGTTTAATAAATTAGTAGCAGGCTTACTCCCTTACATGCCTAAAGATTTTGTATGGCTCTTTTCAAAAAGATATATTGCCGGTAAAACCCTTGAGGATGCTATCCGTGTATCAAAAGAGCTGAATGAAAAAGGGATCATGGTAACCATTGATGTCCTTGGTGAGTTCATAAAGAATCTGGACGAAGCCGAAAGGAATAAAAAGGAATACCTCGAAGTGATTGAAACCGTTGAAAAACACGGAATTAATGGAAATTACTCCCTGAAACCTACCATGTTCGGTTTGTTGATTGACAAGGAAATCTGTTATCAGCATATCAGGGAAATCGTGGCAAAAGCTGCTTCCTACAATAATTTCATCCGTATTGACATGGAAGACAGCCAATGTACAGACCTTGAAATTGAACTGTACAGGAAAGTTAAAAAGGAATTTCCTGCAAATGTCGGACTGGTCGTACAGGCTTACCTGAAAAGGACGCTGAATGACCTGAAAAACCTTATGGATATTCATACCGATGAAAATCCTCTGAACTACAGGCTTTGCAAAGGAATTTATGTTGAGCCCAAAGAAATTGCCTACAAGGATCATGACGAAATCAACCGGCATTTTCTGGAAGACCTTGAATTTATGTTCCAGAACCATGTTTATCCGGGTATTGCTACCCACGACAAGTTTCTTGTGGAAGGGGCATACAAACTCATTGAAAAATATAATGTTCCCAAAGACAAATATGAGTTTCAGATGTTGTATGGGGTAACACCCGAACTCAGACAATCCATTGTGGAAAAAGGCCACCGTATGAGGGTATATGTTCCTTACGGAGAACAATGGTTTGCATATTCCACCAGAAGGCTGAAGGAAAATCCACGCATGGCCTGGTTGATTATCAGGGCTTTGTTTGTCAGAGGCTGAATTTTATTTTTCTGAATTACTCAGGTTTTATGGTTAATCAGGCTGATTTTATATCTGTAGCTGTTCGTGAAGCCATGAATGGTATTCAGAAAGGGCATGGCGGACCGTTTGGTGCAGTCATAGTAAAAGACGGGAAAATTATCTCCAAAGCACATAATGAGGTGGTCAAACGCAATGACCCTACTGCTCACGCTGAAGTCCTTGCTATCAGGAAAGCAGGAATTAAGACAGGGAGTTTTCATCTGGAAGGCTGCTCAATCTATTCTACCTGCGAACCTTGTCCGATGTGCCTTTCAGCTATTCTATGGGCAAGAATTGACCAATGTTATTATGTTTGTTCCCGTCAGGATGCTGAAAACATTGGTTTTGATGACAATCGTTTTTATGAGTTTTTAAATGGCCATGGAAATCTGGCTGATTTTAAACTGCTGAAAATAGACCATCGGGAATGTCTGCATTTGTTTGATACCTATAAATCATTAAAAAACAAGATTTTATACTGAAGAATGATTAAAATTTCCGAAAACTTACTCGATAAAGTCAGCAGTGGAGCAAAAGAAAGCAGCAGAAAGCGTCAGCATTTTAATTTTCATCAAAACTATCAGGAAAGCATACAGCGGTTGATCAATGCTTTCGAGCCTGACAGCTATTTCCGGCCTCATAATCATACCGATTCGGGCATTACGGAAATTCTGATCCTGATAAGAGGAAGTTTTGTGGTTGTCATTTTTGATGATTTTGGTGAGATACTGGATTATAGTGTTATCAGTAAAGATAGTGGATGCTATGGCGTTGAAATACAGCCACATGAATGGCATTCAACCATTGCCCTTGAACCGGAAACGGTTATGTATGAAGTAAAGCAAGGCCCTTTTGATGAAAACAGGGCAAAAGTATTTGCTCCATGGTCTCCTGAAGAGAATTCTGAAGAATCAAAACAATTTAATCAGTTGATATTAAAAAAATTAGGGATTAATTCCTAATCGCTTCAGCCACTTCGACTGCCGGGTATTGACAAGCAGCACACCTGCAAGTATTAAAAATATCCATAAAAACTGGGTAAGGCCAATTTTCTCACCGTCCCATATTCCCCACATCAGTGCAACGATAGGCATCAGGTAGGTAACAGAGGCTGCAAATACAGCCGTTGTCATTTTTATCAGACGGTTAAACAAAAGCATGGAAATGCCTGTACCTATCATCCCTAAAATGGCAATATATCCTATTCCTTCAAGTTTTTCAGGAGATTGAATAGTTTCAGGAATAAATTCTGTGAAAAAAAGAAGGATGAATGAGGTAATGATTCCTGTAAAGAATACCGAGAATACGGTGATGGAAACCGGATCGACTTCTTTCAGCCAGGTTTTAACCACATTGGTATTGAATGCATAACAAATGGTAGCCATCAGCACCATCATGGCATAGTGAAAATTGAACTGAAAATCATTGCCTCCGCTGACGGAAATTAAACCGACTGCTCCTGCCAGCCCGATCATGACACCCACAACATTGTACCATCTTGTTCTGGTTTTAAAGAACAACAAGCCGATAATCAGGGTGAAAAGGGTGGTCAGCGAGTTCAGTACCCCGGCAGTTGCGCTGTCGATGCCTGTTTCTGCCCATGCAAACAGGATGGCTGGAGTTGCAATACCGACTGCTCCCGAAAGAAAACAGAGCATGGTTTGTTTAAACGTAACCTTCCTGAACTGTTTCCAGACAAAAGGCAGAAAGAGTAAAAATGCAAAACTGACCCTGAGTAATCCGGTTTCAACAGGAGAGTAAAATATAATGGCTTTTTTGATTAACAGGAAGGATGTGCCCCAAACCAGCACAAGGATGCACAAAATCAGCCATGCCAATATGTTGTTTTTCATCGGATCAGAAGGTATAGCCAATGGAAAGGGCTGTCCGCAGCATGACAAATCCGAACGGCAGATGAACGGTGGCTTTGTCGTTAATGAAGTTAAATAACATTTGTCCCAGGCCAAAGAGTCCGTTCTGGTCAAGGCCGTCAATGCCAATGACATCAAGAATGGCTTTTTCGTCAATTAATCCGGTAAAATTTCCGCTGAAATCGAACCAGGAAAAGCGAAGTCCGCCAAAGGCAAAATCAAGGCTCAACCTGTCGGAAAGCCTGAAATTATAGCCAAATTGCAGTCCTATGCCTTTTTCCGTAAGTTTTAGTTTTACGGTATAATCAACCAGATTAACACTGTCGTAGCTTATTTTCCCATTCCATTTCGAAGTCAGATGGGAATACCTGAGATAGGGACCTAAATAGAATCCGTGATTGGCTTCATGATTGACATAAAACCTGAATTCCGGATTGATAAAATATCCCCTCAGATTGTACCTCCACTGCTTGACATCAGCAGCAGGGAACAAGGTGCCTTTGGGATAGTGAAAGCCTGCAGAGAGACTCAGGCTGTTGTTGTCGTTGAAAACATATTCTCCTGAAAGTGAAAGATTATTAAAGACCAGTGAGGGAAGATTGGCTTTCAGGGTAAATTGTGCATGAGAAGTTTTGAAACAAAACAACAGGCAGGAAATCAGCAAAAATTTGAATTTCATTCAGGTATATATTAGTATTTTGTGGTGCAAAGTTAAGGAATGCCCGTCAATCTTACTTCATCGAACGCCTGTTTTTGGCAGCCTGAAGTGTGTTTTGAAGCAAACCAGCAATGGTCATTGGCCCGACACCTCCCGGAACAGGACTGATGTAACTGCATTTTGGTGAAACCTGCTCAAAATCAACATCTCCTGTTAGCCGGTAACCACTTTTTTTGCTGTTATCGGGGATGGAATTAGTCCCGACATCGATGACCACTGCTCCATCTTTTACCATATCAGCCGTAACAAAATGCGCTTTTCCAATGGCAGCCACGAGGATATCGGCCTGTTGTGTAAGTTCAGGTATGTTTTTCGACTGACTGTGCAGGATGGTAACTGTACAGTTTCCGGGATTTGCCTTTCTGCTGAGCATAACTGCAAGCGGAGTACCTACAATCAGGCTTCTTCCAAGAATAACGCAGTGCTTTCCGGTTGTTTCGATATGGTAGTGATATAATAAATCCACAATTCCCTTTGGTGTGGCTGGCAGGAGGGCGGGAAGGCCTCTCATCATTTTTCCCAGATTTTCAGGGTGAAATCCGTCCACATCTTTTTCTGCCTGTATTCTGATGATAATGTTTTCTTCCCTGATATGAGGCGGAAGGGGTGTCTGAATTATAAACCCGTCAGTTTCATTTTCTTCATTCAGCAAGTCAATTGTTTCCATAAGCTTTTGCTCAGAGACATTATCCGGAAGGCGGATAAGACGGGAATGAAATCCTGTTTCTTCACAAGCTTTCAGTTTGTTGCGAACATAGGTTTCGCTCGATGGATTATTCCCAACCAAAACCACGGCAAGTGAGGGTGGTTTCATGCCTGATTCAACCATTTGCCTGCACTCCTCTTTTAGTGTGCCCCTGATTTTTTCAGCTACCTGTTTGCCATCCAATAATATCATACTTTATTATTTGTAGTGTTTTACCAATAATCTTTTAAGTTCATTGACGAATAACTCATGACCTGTATCTACCCATTGCCTGAACTGTGAGTTATTATACTTTAAATTTTTAAGTTCTTGAATATCAATATCTTTGAACTGAGAATATGATTTTCCGGCTCCCGAAAGTTCTGTTTCGCAGGCATTAACTTTTTGTTCCGGATGATTGGGCACTGCTACTACTCCTGCAGGTTTTCCGATGTAATAGCTTTCGGCAATACCTTCAAATCCGGCTGTTGTCAGAAATATCCGGCAGTTTTGTAATTCATCAAGGAATCGTTCCTGAGTGAAAGAAAGAAATCTGAGGCGTTGATTCTCCGTGTAATCATCCTTTGACCAGAAAACATGAAATTCAGCATCCGGAAATTTTTTCTGCAGCATCCGTATATCATCTGCCAGTCCGGGATAAAGCAGATAAACAAGGATAAAATGTTGATTTTCAGATTTCAACTCTCTTATTTGTTTTCTGATAAGCGGGGGCATGACCAGCAGCTTATTACGGTTCAGCTTATCCCATTGAAAAAAATGAAGTGCCAATCTTTTTTTTGAGCCGAGTGTGGTGAAAAAATTGACAAGTTCAAGTGATAATTTGTGCAAAAATGGCATTCGCGGATAGGAAAACCTGTAATGATAATAAATATACTGATGGGCAATAGAAACAATCAGGCTGTCGGGTTTATAAAACAAATACCAGAAACCACACAGAATCTCGTGAAAATTCAGAATCAGATCCGGTTGTGCCCGTTGATATTCCCGGTGAATGAGCCTGACTTGCCTGAGATAAAACGGAATTCTCAGTAAATTGATGATGAAGGTTTTAAACAGGAGTACCTTTTTAAGGTCATGGGATAAAACCAGTCCCGGGCTTTCAATCTGAACGACCTCATTTTGAAAAGCCTGAAAAAAATAGTCCGGAATTTTGCGGGAAAAAGATTTTCCGGTGATGACACTGTCAATAATAAATCCCTGATTTTCAAGAATTTCTTTCATGGCAATGGCCTGACTCATGTGTCCTCGTCCTTCCCCCTGGACAATCATCATTATTTTCTGCCCTTCCTTCATGAAAGCTTTGAATTCCTTTGCTGTATTATTTCATAAAAAATAATTCCTGCCGCCACTGAAACGTTTAAAGAATCAAATTCTCCCATGCCGGGGATACTGACTTCCCCACTGACATGAGCCAGTAGCTGCATTTGAATTCCTTCATTTTCAGAGCCTAAGATAATGACAGTGGGAAGACTGAAATCGGTTTCAGCAACATTTTTTTCTGCTTTTTCGTGGGCAGCAATAATCTGAAATCCGCTGTTTTTCAGGAATTTCAAGGTTTGAACAAGGTTGAAACTCAGGCAAACCGGAACTTTCAGCAAGGCGCCTGCTGAGGTTTTAACGGCTTCATCATTAATGGCAGCCGATTCCTTTGCAGGAAGTATAAGTGCGTGAATACCAAAGAAATATGCTGATCTTGCAATAGCTCCTACATTCCTTACATCAGTTATTCTGTCGAAAAGAACAAAAACAGGATTTTTACCTTCTTCAAACAATTGTTGTGTCAGGTTTTCAAGATTATGAAAATCAATGGGGGAGAGCATGCCAATGATTCCCTGATGGTTGGCACGGCTGATGCGGTTTAATTTTTCTTTAGGAACGAAAACAACGGGAATATTCTGCTGCCTGCAGGTTTTTTCAAGCAACCTGATTTTTTCGTTGCCTGCATCACGCTGAAAAAAAACTTTACTCAGTGTTTTCCCTGACGACAGGGCTTCCTCCATCGCATGAATTCCTGCAACAACCAATGGGTTTTTTGTCATCTTTTGTTTACCGGTGTGAAATTTTTTATTCATTTTTGAATGACAAAGATGAGTATTAATTTTCTATTTAAAGACCGGTTTTTACAATGAAAATAGCCTTAATCAGCGATACCCACAACAGCCTTGACCCGATCATTGAGCAAAACCTTCACCTGTGTGATGAAATCTGGCACGCTGGCGACATCGGAACCCGTTACTTTTATGAGAAACTGGAATCCATTAAACCCATCAGGGCAGTTTTTGGAAATATTGACGGATTTGCTCTTCGGATATTTTTACCTGAAATTCAACTGATTGATTTGGAAGGGGTGAAAGTACTGATGACCCATATTGGCGGTTATCCCGGCCGTTATGCCAAAGGGATTAAAGAGAAATTGAAGGATTTCCGCCCCGATTTGTTCATTTCAGGTCATTCCCATATTCTTAAGATCATTCCCGACCATGAACTTAACCTGCTACATATCAATCCGGGAGCTGCCGGGAACTATGGCTTTCATAAGGTGAATACCATGGTTTATTTTGAAATAAAAGAGGGAAGGATTTATGACTTAAAAATCATCGAAGGCAAAAAAAGAAATGTACTATGATTGATAAAGACATCAGAATAGAAGATTTGGTGGAGAAATATCCTGACAGTATTGCCTTTCTGGCTGAAAAAGGGATACGTTGCATCAGATGTGGAGAACCTGTCTGGGGTAGTCTGGAATCGGCTGCGGCTGAAAAAGGTTTTAATGAAAAGGATATTACAAAACTTGTCGAGGAACTTAACCGATTTTTAAAGATAAACGAATGAAAAAACTGTTTTTATTCTTTGCAGTAATGCCCGGCCTGATTTTCGGGCAGGATATTTCAGGAACATGGGGAGGGACGCTGGAAGTCATGGGCAGCAGCCTGAGAATCGTCTTCAACATTTCTTCTGAAAACGGACAGCTTAAGTCAACCATGGATAGCCCCGATCAGGGTGCATTCGGCATTCCGATGGACAATACCGTTTTTAATGGAACTATGCTGAAGATAACTGCCCTGCAAATAATGGGGGAATATGAAGGCGTCATTTCTGATTCTTTTAATTCATTTTCAGGCACATGGAAACAATCCGGGATGAAATTTCCTTTGAATCTGAAAAAAACCAATGAGTCTGTTACGCTTCGAAGGCCACAACATCCTCAACCTCCTTTTCCCTATGAGATGAAAGAGGTTACATTCAGGAATGAAAAGGAAAACATTACCCTTTGCGGTACTTTTACGTATCCTTCGCAGAAAGAAGCTTTTCCTGCTGTCGTACTCATCAGTGGATCAGGAAAACAAAACCGTGATGAGGAAATATTGGGTCATAAACCATTTCTGGTTATTGCTGATTATCTGACACGAAATGGTATCGGGGTTTTGCGTTTTGACGACAGGGGAGAGGGCTGTTCGGAAGGAGATTTTTCCACCGCAACATCTCAAAATTTTGCACAAGACGTTCAGGCAGCTGTTGACTTTCTGAAATCTCAACCTGCTGTGATAAAAGACAGGATTGGATTAATTGGTCACAGCGAGGGCGGACTGATTGCTCCCATGGTAGCTGCAGCGGACACATCCATTTACTTCATTGTTTTACTGGCAGGACCCGGCACCTCGGGGAAAGAAATCCTGATCGACCAGAATGAGTTGATTCTTAAAAGTTATGCTGTGCCTGACGAAGAAATCAGGAAAAAACAGGCCTTGAATATGGATTTGTATGAAATGGTGATTAACGCTAAAAATATTGAAAAAACGAAGGAAAAGATAGAAAAAAGGATATTCAGACAGTTAAAAAAGGAAAATTCTGCAAATCTCAGCGATGACATACTGAAAAAGCAGGCAGCATCGCAGGCTGAAGTACTTTGTAGTCCATGGTTCCGCTATTTTCTGACGTATCAACCGGCCAACGCTTTGTCGAAGGTGAAATGTTTTGTTCTGGCACTAAATGGCAGTCTTGACCTGCAGGTACCTGCCGACAAAAACTTGTCTGCCATCGAAAAAATATTAAAAGAATCTGGTAATCAGAAATATACGATTAAGAAATTTGAAGGCTTGAATCATCTGTTTCAGCATGCTACTACAGGAAGTCCTGCTGAATATGTGAAAATTGAAGAGACATTCTCTCCCGAAGTACTTGAATTTATGAAAGACTGGATGATGAGTATCTTAAAATAGATTTCCATCTCATGCTGAATGAAACCGTCTTTCCCTGATATTTTCTGAAAACCCGGAATTCGGAACAGGGAATGCGGAATGTTTTAGCAGGCAGTGGGTAGTTTTCAGTAGGCACGGACAATCTAACTCACCCCCGGCCCCTCTCTTTCGAAAAGAGAGGGGAGCTAATGCCGTTTCCGGATTTGAAGATTGTCTTGTTAAATGAA